>JAZRUB010000019.1:0-7347 GCA_045652305.1 Eubacteriales bacterium | reverse complement strand
CTCAAGTTCGTTTTCAACAGCCATAGCGGCGTTGACGTTTTCATTTTGTATCACCCGCATCATATCGTAAGTTGACATACGGTCGATGTGAGTGGTATTTTTATTTCTCATTTCGGTTTTTAACATATTTATTACCTCTTTTCGTTTACGGACGGCATACCTGCTAATCGCAATGCGCCCCATACCATGGAATTACGGCAGATTCCTATTTCATATCGCTTTGTCTCATCCTGCAGTAGTGAGGACAAAATAGGCAAAATAACATCTTCGGCTGCCGTTAAACCTCCGCAAAGCACGACTTTTATGGTGTCGCCACTCAGTTTTTTTGCTCCGCCTTTGATGAGAGCAGCGATGGCAGACAGGTTTTCTGTAATTATCTTTTTGGCTTTGGTATCTCCTGCCGCACATGCCTTGATGGCAAGCGGTGCATATTTTGCTATCTCTTTTTTACCCTCTTTGTAGAAAAGGTCAATGCATTCAAGTACCGATTCGGTTCCGCGTACTTCCTTTATATATTCGTGAAGCAGAGTGTTTTCACCGCTTCCATCTTCGTATTGCAATGCGGCAAGGATGGCGTCTCTGCCGATTGCAAAGCCACTTCCCATATCACCGAAAAGGTATCCGTAACCGCCGATGCGATAAAGAGAACTGCCTTGCTTGGCGTAGGCAATTGAGCCTGTACCCATAATTACAGTGATACCGTCGCCGTCATCAAGGCTTGCAGCAACGGCGTTTCGCGCATCGTTGTGATTGTCTGTGTGAGCAAATTCGAAACTTTGAAGAAAGGCGCGGATTTTCGGCAGGTTTTCTACTGAAGAACAACCTGCAATCCCTGCGAAAACCGAAATACGGTCATACGGATAACCGTCGCAAACGGTTTCGATACCCTCTTTCAATGTGGCAAAGGCTTTTTCAAAACCCACATCGTTGGGGTTGGATGCTCCAAGTATGACGCGGTTCAGTATCACGCCGTTTTTATCGGCAAGGGCGAAATCGGTTTTGGTACCGCCTCCGTCAATACCGAGATAATACTGTATGTTTGGCATAGAATGTTCTCCTGACATTTATATATACAGAATTGGCAAGTTGTTTTTACAACAGATTCTTAAAAAAGTGAATTTGTTATTTTATGTCTGCTTTTTATGAATTTATTATATCACGTTGAAATATAAAAAGCAAGGTAGACGCATTTGATTCTAGATTATGTCGGGAGATAGAGTTCTTTTTAATGTATACAAAAACCCCGCCATGGTGGCGGGGTGCCGGTGTACTATTTTTTTTCGAGCATATCTATTGCGCGCAATGTTATTTCTTCTGCCGTTTCGCTGTCGGTTGCCTCGGCAACAAGGCGGAATCTGCCCGATGCGCTTGCGTAGACGTTTACTCTGCCGTCACCGAAGTCGAATCCTGCGCATCTTGCGTTTCCGCATTCTTCGCGTAGTGTTGAAATTACCGAACTCATTTTATCGCGCTCGGTGAATATTAATCGGGTAATGACGGTAAAGGGAGGAAGTTTGTCGGCAAGTTCGCCCAAAGTCACACCGCTTTTTTCGGCAAGTCCTGCGGCGGTAAGCGCGAGTAAAACACCGTCGCGGTGCAGTCTGTCCCCCGAAGCAAGGAGTCTTACGTCAGACTCGCTGTCGCCGTAAAATGCGACGTCGACCGAGTGTCTGCGGAGTATGCGTTCTACCGAAGTAGGGGTGTCGTTAGGGAGGATAATGCCATTTCGTTTGCCTTCTATGCAACAGATTGCCACCAACTGCCAGTAGGAAATTTCGCGTCCGTCGGGAAGAATTGCAAACGCTTTTTCGCCATCATCCGTAAGTGAGTAGGTGGCTCCGTTTTCGTCTTTTTTTATCCCCAATTCCTCGACACATTCGCGCAAGAACACATTTTCACTGCTTTTTTCGATATTGATTTTTGTCGGGAGAACGGCATTATCTCTTAAATACTGCAAATAGCGTTTGACAAGCGCACCGTGAGGTAGTAAATACACACTTCCTGCTTTCGATGCGGTTTGCGCGTTTTTGCCCGACAGTTTACGGAGTTCTTCGCGCGAGTAGGGCATACCGCTTCTCGAAAATAGTCTGATTTCGGTTTTGTCACCGTTTTTGGCGATATACGCGGTTTTGCTGTCATACTCAGAAGCGGTAAACGAAGCGAGGGATGCATTTCCGCCCGAAACGACGGTACAAGCATTACCTGCTTCCGACACACCGCAGGCGAGTTCGCAAGCTTTTGGGAGTGTCATTGCGTTTCCCTCGGCAAACGCGATAATGTTACCGCTTTCGCCTAAAAGTTTACCGAGTCTTACAAAATATCCCTCGTCAATCTCGTCAGCGATTATCGCATCATCATCGAGAGTTAAGCATTGCTTGGGTTTGGGGAAGGTGTCTACGAACGAGTCGCCTATGCAGGTCAATCCCGTACCGATAATACTGCCGGGGGCTAATGAAGTGCCGTCACGAAGTTCCGCACCCGGACCTATGACGCATCCCGTAGGAATTATGCAGTCGTTTCCTATAACTGCGCCCTCGCAGATAATACTACCGCGAAGAACGCTGTTGCCGACGGAGCAGTTATTCATTATAACACAGTATTCGATTCTTGCTCCCGGATGAAGCGAAGCGTGGTTTCCGATACAGTTATCGGCGTTAGACATCCACATATTGCAACGATGATATTCGCCAAACGAGCCGATGTCGAACCAATGACCAAGCGGTTCGATACCCGCGATTTTCACACCCGCGCGAAGAAGATTCGGGAACAAATCGCGCCCGAAATCGTATAATGTGTCGTCGGGTATCATTGAAAGCGCTTTCGGACCTATAAAATATATGCCTGTATTTATGAGGTCGGAAAGTGTATCGCGCACAGACGGTTTTTCGCAAAATCCCGTCACTCTGCCTTTTTGTACGCACACCGAGCCGTATTCGCCCGAATCTTTCGTACGGCAAAGCACCATTGCGGCATCACACCCGCTTTTAAGAAACTCCTCTTTTGCCTTTTTTAAATCGAAATCGCAAATTGCGTCGCCCGAAATGACAAGAAGACAGTCGTCGGTTCTTCCCTTGAGTTTTGCCACAGCGCCTGCGCTGCCAAGCGGTTTTTCTTCACGGAAGTATTCGACACTTCCCGAAAAATCGCCCAAACGCTCGATTTTTTCGGGGAGGTACATTGTGGTAACAGCGGTCTTTTTGAAACCGCACTTTTTGAGTAACGATAGGTTGCGTTCAAAAGCGGAAATGCCGTCGATAGGCAACATGGGTTTGGGGATAGTGTCGGTAATCGGCGATAATCGTTTACCAAACCCACCCGCAAGGATGACAGAATCAAATTTGTCGTTTTTTTGATGACTCATAAATAACACCCGTCCTTATATTTCTGGAAAATATTATTTACAGCCACATGAAAAATATACCTTTGCAAGTTGACAAAGCGGAATAAATTGGGTATTATATTGTTGTTATGAATGATAAATTGAAAAAGACGTTAAAAATAACAAAAATTCGCGAGACTGCGGATATAAATAATGGAGTATGTGTCGCTGTCGGTATGTTTGACGGAGTGCATCTCGGACACCGTTTAATGCTTGATTCGTTGGTAAACGAGTCAAAGCGTTTGGGACTTCCGTCTGCGATATTTACGTTTAGTGCTTCGGACAATCCAAAAAGCGATTCGAAGTTGATTACTCTGTCCGATAAAAAAATCGAACTGTTTTCGGAATTGGGAATAGATGTGGTATTTTCCGCTGATTTCAGCGAGATAAAAACGATTTCGGCGATTGATTTTACCGAATCCGTGTTGTATAACGCTATCGGTGCGAGAGTTGTCGTATGCGGATATGATTTCCGTTTCGGTAAGGACAGAATGGGTGATGCGGAGTTGATAAAAAAACTGCTCTCTCCCAAAGGTGTATCCGTAATAAACCAAAATGCGGTTGAGAAAAACGGTCTTCCGATAAGCTCGACCAATATACGTTTATTTTTATCAGAGGGCGATTTGGCGTCTGCAAACAGCTTGCTCGGACGTGCATTTTCATTCAAAAGCGAAATTGTGCATGGTAAGCAACTCGGTCGTACTCTCGGATTTCCTACAATTAATCAAAGATATCCAAAAGAATTGGTATTACCGCGTTTCGGGGTGTATGCCGTAAGATGCCGTATTGGCGGAAGGCTATACGGCGGTGTCGCTAATATTGGAGTGAAACCTACTGTAAGTGACGAAAACGCTCCTATATGCGAAACATATTTGTTTGATTATTCGGGAGATTGCTACGGCTGTATAGCAGAAACCGAATTTATAGAATTTATCAGGGCGGAAAAGCGTTTTGCCTCGTTGAACGAACTGAAAGAGCAGGTGGAACGTGACAAGGTTTCTGCTACGGAGATACTTTCGAAAGGAGTATAGATTTATGAAATTAACACGCAAATTTGCGTTTTTGATTGTATTAATAATGCTTTTTGTTTCGACTGTGCCGTTGTTTGCGATAGCGGAAGAATCGTCACAAGCGGTCGAAAGCAATATCGAAGATAAGGTTGAAGTCGGTATTGAGGCTTCTCCCAACATAACCTCGGGCAATGCGGCGATTGCATATTGTATCGACGACGACCAGTTCCTCTATTCCGACCGTATTGACGAACAGGTTGCGCCTACAGTTGCGGCAAAATTGGTTGCCTGCATGGTGGCAAGCGACATTTTAAAGGAACGCGGACTTAATTCTGCGGATACTCAAGTTACCGTCACAAAAAATGCCATCGACAATTCAGGTGACATTGCCGACGTCAGAGTTCCTATGATGGGCTTGAAAGCGGGTAACACCTATTCGGCAAAAGATTTACTTGCGACAACTCTCGTTGCTTGTGCAAACGACTCGGTTGCGGCTATTGCTTGCGATTTCGGTGAAAAATACCTCGGCGGAGGTATAAATGAGTTTGTTGACCGAATGAATAAAAAGGTTAAGGACTTGGGGCTCACAAATACTAATTTTGATAACCCCACAGGACTTGATTCTCCTAATCAGTACACAACTCCGAGAGAAGTCGCTCTTATTGCGAGTGCTTTTTATCAGTACGACGAGCTTGTAAAATTGTGTAATGTAGAGTCTTACTTTTTTAACGGCAGTACAACGGTAAGAAACAAAAACTTTTTAAAAAGCAATTATTACGTTGACGGATTTTTAAATAAAGACGCTATCGGACTTATTGCAGGTCAGCTTGACAGAAAAGGCAATTACTGTCTTATATCGGCAAGTCAAAAAGAGGGAAGAACCTATATTTTTGTCGTAATGTGTGCAACCGGTATGATAGTTGAACGCATAGACGATAAATCCTATTACTCGTTTGGCGACGGTAATGCATACGTGGACATGAACAAGTTGATTAAATGGACACGTGAATCGTTTAAGTTGCTGACGGTTGCAACCGTCGATACGATAGTCGGCGAGCTTCGAGTAAATGCCGGAAATACGTCGTACGTAATGGTTGTTCCTTGTGAAAACGTGGAAAAACTGGTTCTCGATATCGATGGGTACAGCGTTGAAACTCAATTAATTTATGACGAGAATCTTGTTTATAAAAAAGAGTTCAACGATAGCGAGTACGACACGATAAGTGCACCCATAACGGCAGGTCAAAAAGTCGGCAAGGTTGTTTTCAGTTATAACGGTGTTGAATTGGCAACCGTTGATGCCGTAGCAAAAGACGGAGTGTCATCAGACGGTCTCAAAGTCATATTTGAAAGAACGGGAGACTTTCTCTTCGGCAAAACGATAAAGACAATAGTATTCATCATCTTGGGCATTGTTGTATTGTGGATATTGTACTCCTTGGTAATGGCGATAGTGCGCGCTGTTAAAGGTGACAAAACACAAAAAGGAAAAAAAGAAAACAAAAAAACCAAGAAAAATAAGAAACCTAAAAAGACTGACCCGAATACAAATACACGTGAAGCGTGATAATTGTGAACAAATTATTAAATTTCGTGGTGAGTATTGCAATTATCGGTTATATGTGGTAATATTTAGTTTAGCGCCGAGTGGCGAATAGTTTTGAAAGGAAATTAATAATTATGGATCTCAAATACATCATTGGCGGTATTCTTCTCATACTCGCCGTTGCTCTTATAGCTCTTATAGGCCTTCAGCAGGGTCGCCGTCGTGGACTTGGCAATTCCATTGCAGGTCAGGGCGCTTCCGAATCTTATCTTGCAAAGAATAATATTGGCGGTAAGGATAAGCAGTATCAAAAGATAACTCTCGTTGTTGCGATTATCTTCGTTGTGCTCGTTCTTGCACTTTATATCATCGGCTCTATCGATACCGAATCTACCGATACTTCTGCTCCTACAATTCCCTCTACTGACGTTGCTACTTCTTCCGATGCTGAAACTTCCGATGTTGAATCTACCGAAGCCACTTCTTCTGACGTAGAATCCTCTGAAGCTGAAACTTCCGAAGCTACTTCTTCTGATGTAGAGTCCTCTGAAGCAGAATCTTCCGCGGTTGAGTCTGCAGCAGAATCTTCTGACGCAGAATAATAAGGTTTGCGCTAATAAAAGCCGTCGTAAAGCGACGGCTTTACTAATTTAAAAAACTTCGCAACATAAAAAGGGAAAGTTGATTATGGACGATAAAAGGAAATCGCTTATAAAAGAACTGTTGCGTTATCTTGTGGCAGGGGGAAGCGCATTTGTTTTCGACCTTATAACCAAAACCCTGTTTCATTCGTTAATATTGCCCGAGGATATGGGCGAGTTTGCAATTTTCGGCTTTGTCAATGAAGTAAGAGTTACCATTGCGACCGCTTTAGGTTTTCTTGTGGGCTTGATAGTGAATTACGTAATTTCAATCTTTTTCGTGTTCACGACCGAAACTCAAAAAGAACGTGGCAAGGGAGTAAAGCCTTTCTTGATATATCTTGCCGTTTCTATCGTGGGCTTGATTGTCAATATCGGTGTCACACAGCTCGGTTGTAACATTCTTGACGTCAGCAAAGATGACACTTTGATGTTTATGTTCGTAAGCTGTGTCGCGGCAGGCGTTGCTTTGATTTGGAACTATATAGGAAGAAAGATTTTCGTATATAAGGGTGAATAAAGACGTAATATTGAGTATACTTAACTTGATAAAACTGCAATAATAAAAATGCTGAGGTTTTTACACCTCAGCGTTTTTTATTTTTGTTTTTTAAATACTAACGCGCATCTGTTTGGCAGATAGCAGAAAAATCCAAGTCGATTGTCTTTTGTTCTTTCGGCTTTGTAGATATAGGTTTTGTCGGTGCGTTCGAAACCGCCAAAATTTTTGTCGTCGGTGGAAAGAATGATTTTGTAAAAACCCTCTTCTTC
>JAZRUB010000018.1:0-3445 GCA_045652305.1 Eubacteriales bacterium | reverse complement strand
TCCACCATGCACATATCCATGCATATTTTACCGACGGTTTTGTAACCTTTTCCGTTGATTTTAAAAAGCTCTTTTCCCGAGTAGACGCGAGAGAATCCGTCTGCGTATCCGATTGAAATTACCGCGACACGTGTGTCTTTTTCTGCACAATAGGTACAGCCGTAACTTACACAGTCGTCCTTTTTCAATTCATGCACCGCGCAAACACGTGCAGATAATTTCATGCCGAGTTTAAGGTTATCGTCCTTGACGTTGGCAGACGGCATTAATCCGTAAAGAATTATACCTGCTCGTACCATGTCTAGATGCATTTCGGGATAACGCAATATTCCTGCGCTGTTGCAACAATGACGCGTGCCGACGTTAATGTTGCGTTTTTTTAATTCGTTAAGCAAGGAAGTAAAAAGCGAGAATTGTTTTTCGGTATATTTTTTGTCGGTTCCGTCGCTGTCGGCAAAGTGGGTGAAAATACCGTCTATTGTGATGTTGTCAAGCTTTGAAATTTCTTCTATTTCGTTGGCGGATTTAATTATAGATTCGGAATCGTGGCAATAAAACCCAAGTCGCGACATGCCGGTATCAACCTTTATGTGGACTTTCGCATTTCCATGCTTTGCTACGGCTTTGGCGTATTCCAAACTGTCTGTCGTTTGGATAAAACCGCCTTTGATAACTTCGGGGATGAATTCTAAATCGGTAATACCGAGAATAAGTATATTTCCGTTTATTCCCGAATTTCGCAACTCTTGCGCTTCACTAAGACAAGCGACGGCAAAATCGTTACAACCGATATTTTGCAGTTCAGTTGCGACTTTCACCGCACCGTGACCGTAGGCGTTTGCCTTTACAACCGCCATGACACGTTTTTTGTCCGTGAGAGATTTTATATAATTGTAATTATGCGTTATTGATTTGAGATTGATTGTTTTTACTGCTCTGTGTATCATGTGGTTCGAGCGAAGCGATTACAAAAGCAAACCGCTTTTCGCCCTCCTCCGTTTCGATTCGGGTTACCGAATCGGTTTTTTTATCATAATACACCAATATAGTCATTTCGTCAATAGTGTACCTCGTTCGTTCTCCGTCGGGCACACCCGTCACGTCGGTTGATGAAAGAAGCCTAATGGCTTTTATAAGCGTTTCTTGAGCAGGGAAGGTGCCGTTTTTGATATCGCGGGTGAAAATGTCACCCACGACTGCGGTATTTCCGTCGTCACGGAAATGAATAACCGTTCCCGAAAGCGCGTGTTCGCTACCGAAGACGATGTCGCTTCCCGATTCGAAAACATCCGCGGTGAATTCGGCGTTGTTGCCGTCAAGCCTTGCGGTTATGCTTATCGGAACCTTGAATAAATCTTTGGGCTCGCTTTGGGTTAAACATCCGCAAAAAAGCGCTGTAAAAAGAAATGAAATCGCAACAATCAACTTTTTCAAAACATTTTTTCCTCTCTGGAAGAAGTAATTATTTCACTCTTCCATTACATCAATATGCCAATCGAGGAAAAATATGCGATTTTTCAGCAATGACAAAAACAGTTTCCCATAGAATCGGGCAAAGTCAGTATGCCGTTTTCATAAATAGGTATAATCTGATTGTAAATATATTTTTGCCCAAATAACCCGTAAACGGTTCCGCCATCTTCAAAAAGCATACGAAGCGAAAACTGTCTTTGAAGTATCCCACTTCTTGTGACACCGTTTTCCGAAACACTTATGGTGCGTATGCCGTTATTGATAGTGCTCATGGCATATTTTTCTTCGCCGAAAGCGATAAAATCGGTAAGAGTTTCGTTTTTGTCGGCGGTACATAATTTGGTCAAGCGTTTACCGTTAATGTCAAACAGATATGCCCCTTTTCTAAAAGCGCCTATGATAAAAAGTTCTCCGCCTATTCTTGTAAGACTTGCATCCGTCAATTCGTTACAGTCGTTTGTTTCGTTTGCGTAATTGCAGTTGGTTTCACAGTTGCAACCGTTTTCACCGCTTGATAAGGTTATATAACCGTTTTCGTTTAAATTGTTGTCAATGCAATATACGTAAGGTCGGTTACAACAAGAAATTGCGGTAAAAGAATCGCTTGTGCGGTCGTATCTTAGATTGCGGTAGGGACGTAAGGTGGATTCGCAACCGCAAAAAGTTCCACAACAGTCAAAAATATGGATTTCACAGTTAAAACTGTCGGTTGCGAGTACACGGCTGTCTTTGTTGGTCGCGGAAACTGCCGCCAAAGAGTTATTAAGTACAAACGTATTACAATGTATTTCGTTCATGATTATCACTCCTACAGTGTATTATATTCTAAATTTAGAAAAAATGTAACATTCGTCTTGATTTATGCGCTGGGAATAATTATAATAGAACATGTAAATACTTTATTGTGATAGATAACAATAAGGATATGTGATAATTATGAAGAAAGTTTTTGCATTTTTGCTTTTAACTGCTATGTTGCCGTTTTCGTTTTTGTCATGTGAAAATAATATAGAAGTTGACGATTCGTCAAAAAAGGTCGAAGAAATGAATTCTTCGTTTAATAATGAGTCCGAAAAAAGCGATGTTACCGATAGTGAAATTTCAGATTCACCTGTGATGAGCGATAAATTACCTGCCGAATCGAGTGAACCGGTTCCTGAAACCGAAGGCAGTATTTCGGTAGTGGTCCTCGGTGATTCAATCGCACGCGGATACGGGCTTGAAAATGTCGAAACTCAACGGTTTTCTTCACTTTTGGAAGAGGATTTGAAGACTGTTTACAAAGACGTATCTGTCGTAAATTATGGCGTTGACGGTCAAACCGGTGCGGAATTGTTGTCGGTACTGCAAAATTCGCCTCCTGCCGAGCTGAATAATTGCGACTGTGTGATTATCAGCATAGGAGGAAACAATATTCTTCAGGCAATCACCTCACTTTCTTCGGTTATGGATAAAGTAGGCGAGGTAGACCAAAAGGCGTTTAGAGATTATTTTCTGTATCTTTTTGCAAACGATGACACGACAAAAGAAAAATATGCCTATTCTTGCGATGTCATAAACGGCATTTTCAAGGAAATAAATAATGCTTTTAAGGGAGAACAGTTTAAGAGCCTTATTGATAAAGCCGAACTGGATTTGTCGAACGAAATCCCTCAAATCGTTTCGGAAATAAGAAAACGCAACCCGAATGCAAAGATTTATATTCAAACGGTGTATAATCCCTACCGTAACGTGAACATTTCGCTCGAGGGGATTGAGGAAGAACTCGACCTTTCTTCGTACGGAGAACTTGCCGTTTCAAAACTCAACAACCCCATCGAATCGCTTGCGAACGAAAACGGATATATAGTTGTTCCAATTTGGAAACGCTTTGACACTTCAAAAAAGACGCTTACGAATGCAGGGTTTGATATTTCAAATACACGTTTCAGTGTAGACCCCCATCCCAACGCTAACGGCCATATTATTATTG
>JAZRUB010000017.1:0-2924 GCA_045652305.1 Eubacteriales bacterium | reverse complement strand
AAGCTTCGGCGCTTGTTCCAAATTGCGGTTTTCCTGTTCCGAAAATTCGCGGTCGGGGATAACGATAAATGCTACCGAAAGAAAAGCTACGATGACACAAAACAGTATTACCGTAATAAGTTCCGATTTTTTAAACATTAGATATCCCCCTTTCTAAAAGATGTAGTAAAGGAAAGGCGAAAAGCTGTTATCAACCATATATGCTATGCAAACCACAAAAAGCAACGCGGTTGCAAAGGGCGTGATAATTTCGGCTTTCGGGAAGCGAGTTAGAAACTTCTCGAACATTTTTTTAGGTAAAGGTGTCGAAGCTAAGGCGCAAACGATTAAAAAGGGAAGTAGCCTTAAAACCATATATCCCACGCCCGAGCCTGCAAGCGAGGAATTTATACCTACAAGATGCTTTGCGGTGTCGGCAATCATGTTTAGGTCGTTGTAGAAGAATATTATCCAACCGAAACCGATTATTAAAAGCGAGTAGATATGGGATATAGGCTTGATTTTCAAAAGTGTTTTGGAAAGAAACGCCTTTTCGATAACGAGGAATACCCAAAAATAAACGCCCCAAAGTATGTAGTTCCAGTCCGCACCGTGCCAAAAACCCGTTAAAAACCAAACGGTCGCAAGATTAAAGAAGCCTCTTAGCTTGCCGACACGGTTACCGCCAAGCGGGATATAGATATATTCGCGGAACCAAGTAGATAGCGTTATGTGCCAACGGCGCCAGAAGTCGGTAATGCTTTTTGCAATATAGGGATAATTAAAGTTTTCGACGAATTGGAAACCGAACATTCGACCAAGCCCAATCGCCATGTCGGAATAACCCGAAAAGTCAAAATATATATGGAACGTGTAGCATATCATCAAAATCCACGTGCCGACAACGGTCGGTTCAAACTCGTTTTGACGTTCGAACATCGAAGCGATAGCCGCGGCAGAGTCACCGAGGATGAGCTTCTTTCCAAGTCCCGTGACAAAACGTGTTACGCCCGATGCGAAATTCGAAATAGTTTCTTTTCTGCTTTCGAGCTGGTCGCAAACGTCTTTATAACGAACGATAGGTCCTGCGATTAACTGCGGAAACAAGGTCACGTAAGTACCGAAAGGTACAAATTTTTTCGCAAGAGGGACTTCACCGCGATATAGGTCTATCGAGTAGGACATAATCTGGAAGGTATAAAAGGAAATGCCGACAGGCAGAGTAAGGTTTTCGATAGTTGCAAAACCTATGTTTATAGCAAAGAAGTTGTAATATTTAAAAAATAAAAGCGAAGAAAGGTTTAATATAAGCGAAACGGCAAGAAAAATCTTTGCTTTTTTCTTTGAATTTTCGCGGTATTTTTCTATAAAGAAGCCAAAAACGTAGGCGATGATTATCGAGACAAGCATCAAAACTATATATTTAGGCTCGCCCCAACCGTAAAACGCCAAAGAAACAACGAATAAAACAAGATTACGCCACTTTATAGGCGCGATATAATAAACCGCCAACGTAACGGTCAGGTATGCAAATATGAAAATCAAAGACGAAAATACCATAATTTTCTCCATATTGCTAAATTAATGCTTACATTATATCATATCCGCTCTTGAAAGCGCAAGAAAAATTACAATAAAAATGTGACTTGGATTGACATATTGGCGTAAATAAGGTATCATGTGTAATGTAATAAAAGATTAAGAGGTATTTGAATGAAACGCTTTATTTTGATGTTAACCGTTTTTATGCTTGTTTTCACTCTTTGCGCGTGTTCGGGGGAAGAGGAAACAAAGGTATTGGATTTACAAGCCGAAGCAGATGCGATAATCGAAAATTATTCGCTTTCGGGCGGACAACGCTATTCTTCGAAATCCGAAACATTGGGCGAGTATCTTGACGAAGACCTTATACGTTCCTATTACGGCGATGCGGCAGAGATGCCTAATTTCGACGAAGTCGAGGAATACGCGGTTTATATAGACGAATCTAAACCTTTAAATCCCTGCGAATTTGGCATTTTCAAAATGAAAGAGGGCGCAAATACCGAAGAATTTATGCTTTTCTTAAAAGCACGTATTAATCTTAAAATAGATAATGCCAAGGCGTATCCGTCGATGGACACCGAACCGCTAAAGACCGCCGTATTTACCGAAAAAGGCGGATATATCTGGTACATTGTTGTCAAAGGCGGTAACGAAGATATAAACAAGACATTGGAAGGGAAGCTTTAAACGATGGTAAGACATATTGTAATGTTTAAATTCCTTGAATCTGCCGAGGGCAGAACGAAAAAAGAGAACGTCGAAATCGCGGCAAAAATGCTTAACGACCTTCAGGGAAAGGTTCCAACTCTTTTGCGTTCCGAGGTGCAATTCAACTCCGAATCTGCCGATAGCAGTAACTATGATTTGGTTCTTATTGCCGATTATAACAGTTGGGAAGATTTGAAAGAATATATAGTTCACCCTTTGCACAAAGCCGTCGGTGAATTCATGAAGGGCGTACGTGAAAGCAGGAGCTGTGTAGATTATGAGTTCTGATGCAATCTGCGAAACCTGCGAGTTTGCCCGAATAGACGAAGAAACCGGTGATATCATCTGTGATGCCCGTCTTGACGAGGACGATATGGTTGATTTTTTGAATCGTAACGACGGTAGATGTAAATACTACCGTTTCTATGACGAATACAAAATGGTACAAAAACAGAATTAATCATATTAAAACATTTTGAAAAGAGAGCACGAGAGGAAAACTTTTATAAAAGTTTTCCTCTCGTTTTTTGACGTTCTTGCTATGCAAATGGCTGATGGGACTTTTTTCTCGTTTTCGCGCCTTGCCGAAAAACTCCGTTTTTCTCACGGCGCCTCACTCGAAAACCCGTGGTCAAAAAAACAGTTCCCCGAACTGTTTTTTATGACCCTTCAAGTCCCTTCTAAACAGAAAC
>JAZRUB010000016.1:0-3813 GCA_045652305.1 Eubacteriales bacterium | reverse complement strand
AAATACCCCTTGATTATATTCTTTCACGGCGCGGGTGAGCGCGGTGACGACAACGAACTTCAGTTCTTCCATTGCGTTCAGTATATCTACGACTACGTACCCGAAGATTGCATAATCGTTGCACCGCAATGCCCTCTTAATAACCAATGGGTTGACACTCCTTGGACCGCAGGTGCATACTCGATTGATAACGTACCCGTTTCCAACGAAATGGTCGCTTGTGTCGGCTTAATCGAAAAACTTAAAGAACAACACGCTGTCGACCCCGACCGTATTTATGCGGCAGGCTTGTCTATGGGTGGTTTCGCTGTTTGGGATATCATGACGCGCTATAACGAAATGTTCGCCGCAGGTATCGCAGTTTGCGGTTCGGGCGACCCTTCTAAAGCCGAAATACTTAAAGACACCCCCATGTTCGTATTCCACGGCGCGATGGACACCGCAGTTCCCGTTTCGGGCTCGCGCGATACGGTTAATGCCATTCGCAAAGCAGGCAGTACCGTTATCGAGTATACCGAATACCCCGAAGCAGGTCACGGTATCTGGAACGGCGCATTCCAGTCCGACCAACTTTTGGAAAAGCTCTTTGCTTGCAAGCTTTCGGACAGAATCGAAGTTGAACCCGAAGAATCCGAACCCGAAGAAATCGAAAGTGTTGACGAATCGGTGAACGAATCGGCAACCGAATCCGAAAGCGAATCCAAAATCTCCACCAAAGCAATTCTGTTTTCCGTCATCGGCGCAATCTTGGCAATTGCTGCCGTAGTTGCCGTAATTCTTATCAAAAAGAAAAAATAGGAGATTTGTATGAAAAGAATTTTTGCTTTTGTTTTAGCATTAATTTGCCTTTCTATGCCGCTATCCGCGTTGGCAAAAGGTAACGTAAAACAGGTTGCCGAAAAGTTGACTTATACCAACGAAGACACCGTTTTGCCTTACCGTTTGTTACTCCCCGACAATTATGACGAAAACGCTGAATATCCCTTGGTTGTATTCTTTCACGGCTTGGGCGAGCGCGGTGACGACAACGAACTTCAATTCACCCATTGCGTTCAGTATATATACGACAACGTTCCCGAAGATTGCATAATCGTTGTACCGCAATGTCCGCTTGACAATCAATGGGTAGACCGTCCTTCGGGGTCGGGCACCTATTCCACAGACGATATTCCCGAATCGAACGAAATTAACGCAGTTATCGAATTAATCGACGAACTTAAAGAAAATTACGCAGTCAACTCCGACCGCGTATATGCAACGGGAATTTCTATGGGCGGTTTCGCCGTTTGGGACGTTATGACGCGCCACAACGATATGTTCGCCGCAGGCATCGCTGTTTGCAGCGGTGGCGACCCGAGCAAAGCAGAGGTGCTGAAGGATACCCCCATGTTCGTATTTCACGGTGTTTACGATATGTCCGTTCCGGTGTCTGGCTCTCGCGATACGGTTGAAGCTATCCGCAACGCAGGCAGTACCGTTATCGAATATACCGAGTATCCAAATGGCTCACACAGCATTTGGAACCAAGCTTTTGCCGAACCCGAACTTTTAGACAAGCTCTTTAAATGTAAGCTTTCCGACAGAATCACCGTCACTCCCGAATCTTCAGAACCCGAATCCGAAGTAGCAGAGAGCGTAGTCGAATCCGAAACCGAATCCGAAACCGAACCCACAAGCTCGACCAAAACAATTCTGTTTGTCGTAATCGGCGCAATCTTGGCAATCGTTGCCGTAGTTGCCGTAATTCTTATCAAAAAGAAAAAATAGGTTTGTTGTATGAAAAGAGAGATTGACATCTACGATTCAATCGAGGATATCGAAGCATCGCGAAAGCGCCTAAACCCCAAAACGAAAAAGGTACTCACCTACCTGCTCTGTGCGTTGGTCGGTGTTTTGGTCGCTGTCGGCTTGATATTGCTCGCCAATTTCATATTCACGGGCGCATCGTCACCTGAAGAGGCAATTGCCGAATATGAACGTGCCGCTATACTTTACGATATCGACGGCATGATTGAATATTCCTCACCGTACAATAAAATCGTGCTTTACGGTAACCGCGAAACGAGCGACAGATTGCTCGAATCCTACCTCAAAAAAGGCTACGAGGGCAAAGCACCCCAGTATAGCGAAAACGATATCAAGTTCGGCTTGATTTCGGTACTCGAATACGAAAAGGGCAGTTTAAAATACGAAGAAGCGATGATTCGCTATACCCAAAAGGTCAAAGACGGGGATAACGATATCGACAAAATCGCAATCGTAAAAATGAAAGTAACCAAAGGCGATAACGAAACCACACGCCAATATCTTTCTGTGAAAATCGGTTCACGTTGGTACTTCGCATACGCCGGTGCATAAAAAAATAGAAAAGAGTTTTCTGTATCAAACAGGAAACTCTTTTGTTATATTAAAATATTTTCTGGAAGTTTAATTGTTTTTTGTTGCTGACGTATCCGCAGCTGCGGTAGAATTCGTGCGCCTTAACGCGTGATTCGCCCGATACGAGCATTATTCCGACAGCACCCGTGTCTTTTGCCCATTTCTCTACTTCTGTAAGCAACGCTCTGCCAATACCGTTGCGCTTGTATTCGGAAGAAACGGCAATCGACATGATGTCCTTGTACGGCTCCAAGAAGATAATTTCGTAGTTGTGTGCATGAACGTAACCCACGACTTCCCCGTCTGCAACGGCTACAAAAATGCGGTGCGTGTCGTCAGGGAGTATTAAGGACAAGCGACGAATCGTGTCCTCCAATGGATAATCGTACCCCATCTCCTCGGTGTTTAACTTCCATATCGCTTTCGCGTCGGTTATTTCTGCTTTTCTTATAGTAAAGTTCATGTTTGATACCTTATTCGCCGTAATTCAAAACATAGCACTCTTCCGGTGCTTCATCGGCATCAATTAAAACCTCAACATTATTTTCCGTCCAAGTAATCGATGTTAAATTTTTCACATGAACACCGGCACCATCATTTGCCAATTCAAAATTTACTTCATCAATCTTTTTACCGGTATTATCTTCTAAAATCAATTTAGCATTTACAGAACCGAAAGACCATTTAGGAATGCCCACTTGATACAAAAAAACTGTATAATTGCCGTCGGGGCTGTTTTGAGATGTGATGAATTTTTCCTCATTATTCTCATTCTCATTTGAAGAACACGCGACAAAAGTAAAAATCATTAAAATAGCAAAAACAACTGCAATTAATTTTTTCATATTAACACCTCCATACTTGGATTATAACATAGAATCAAAAAAAAGCAAGAGTTAGTTATTTTCCGCATTTCTTATAGTAAAGTTCATGTTTCGCTCCTTTTAGTTGAGTTTGCTTTTCGCGGTTTTGATGGAAGCAATCAATAATATACGGATAGTCGAACAAGTTGTATTGATATTTTTATATGTAACTTCATCGATATAATCCGTTTTAAAAAGCATTTCAAGCCACTTGCCCGTTTCACTCGCTTCTTTTAGGGCGATTTCAAGCTTTGCGATAAAATCAGCACGACTGTGTCCGTATTTGCTTTCTGCAATGTTGGCGCAAACACTTGTAGCACTTCTTGTGATTTGATTTGAAATGACGTTTTCATGCTTGGATTTGAGGTCTTTTGATAACTTTAAAACATCAATTGATAATTGCATTGATAAATCGGATAGCTTGTCTTGCTTCATAAAATCACTCCATTCACACTTGTGATTATACCACACATTTGCACGAAGTGCAACATCATTGATGCGAAGTATCACACCGTTTGTCTACAGGCAACATCATTTATCGAAGATAACATCATTTTGTGTCCGCTAAAGC
>JAZRUB010000015.1:0-2713 GCA_045652305.1 Eubacteriales bacterium | reverse complement strand
GGCGAAAGCGAACTTCCTGCACGTGCCGAAGAAGTCGAACACGCAAAAGAAGAAGGCGTTATCTTTAAACTCCTTACCAACCCGACCCGTATTTTGAAAGGCGAAAACGGATTTGTCGGCGGTATGGAATGTGTCGAAATGACACTCGGTGAACCTGACGCATCGGGCAGAAGAAGACCCGTTGTTAAAGAGGGAAGCGAGTTCGTATTAGACGTTGACTGCGTAATTATGGCAATCGGCACGTCGCCCAATCCGCTTATTAAATCCACAACCGTTGGTCTTGATACCGAAAAATGGGGCGGAATCATCGCAGACGAAACCGGACTTACCTCGCGTGAGAACGTATATGCAGCCGGGGACGCCGTTACAGGGGCCGCAACCGTAATTCTTGCAATGGGCGCAGGAAAAACCGCAGCCGATGCGATTGACAAGAAGTTAAGCAACAAATAAATTATAAAGTTTAAGGGGTCGATGCCGATTAAGCATCAACCCCTTTTTGTTATGATTTTACAATATTCTTTATTATAGTGGTTATTTTAGGCGGTGTGCCGTAAAGTAAAACGCCTACGCGGTATATTTTTGCGGCAAGTAAACCGATACCGAACACCGAAACAACAAGGATAGCAATAGAAATGATTATTTCATAAAGAGCAACGTCCGAAAGCGCGATTCTCGTAAACATTGCCATAGGAGATGTGAACGGTATATACGAGCATATCTTCATCAACAGAGAATCGACGTTTCCGCTTGACATAGATACCATGACCGCGATGAACATGAAAACGAACAGCAACATAATAGGAGTCACGGCGGTGTTTACTTCCTCTAACTTCGAAACGGTAGAACCGATTGCACCGAAAAGAAAGGCGTAAACGAGGAATCCGAGTATAAAGAACACAAGCATATATACAAGGAGTACAGGAGGGATATCGAAGAACATGTCTGCCATTTCAAATCCCGACCAGTATTCGCGGTTTATGTTGTAAAACAGCAAAGCCGAACCGAATATTGCAACCAATTGTGTGAATCCCGCGATACAAGAGGCAAGAACCTTGCCGAACATCATGCTTTCGGGTTTTGCGCTTGTTATAAGAAGCTCCATTGCGCGTGAACTTTTTTCGGTCGCCACGTTCATTGTTACCATCTGACCGTAAAGGAGAATCACGATATAAAGCGCGTATATCATTATATAAGCATAGAAAAAGTTTTGAACTTGGTCTGTTCCCAAACTTATATTCTCCGATTCGATTTGTACGGCAAGTATTTCTGTCGCACTTTCTATCGGAATGCCTTGCTCTGCCATTGCGTTTATACGGTAGACGCTTTGCATTATTTCATTTGCGATAACGTAATTTTCGTCGTAAAGCGAAAGATTATTAACGTAATAATTATACGACGTAAGAGAAGTGATATGGAATGCACATTCTATTTCTTCGGAACGAATCTTGTCTTTGACAACTTCTATATCTTCATCAAATGCTTTTACGTTATAGTCGATAAACGCCTCGGAAAAGGAGAGGGAATACATTTGAGCAAGCTCTTTATTGTCGGAAACTATTGCCATAACGGGATTATCTTCGGCGATGTTAGTTTCGGTTCCCTCGTCGGAATCCGAAAAAACACGAGGAATAAACGTAACAACGGCGAGTGCTATTACAAGAAAAAGAGTAGCACCGACAAATGCTTTGCTTTTGATAAAATTGTTCAGTTCGAAAAATAGTATGGTTTTAAACTGTTTCATTATTCCTCACCCCTTTACTGCAATTCTTCGGCATATTCTACGAATATGTCGTTAAGTGACGGCTCGAACACCTTGATTTCGTCTATGTCATAGGAATCGGTTAGCGTTTTCATAACGCTTTGCTTTTCCGCTTCCGAGCTAAGCTTTATAATCAATTCGTTTTCGCTTTTTATTGTACATTTTTCCGAAAACTTTTCGGAAATTTTAGCACAGTCTGTCGAGCGCACAACAAGCCTGTCACGCGGGTAGTTGCGTTTTATGTCGTAAAGGTCGCCGTGAAGAACCGTTTTGCCTCCGTTAAGAATTGCGATTTTGTCGCAAAATTCCTCGATATAGCTCATTTGGTGGCTGGAAAACAAGACGATTTTGCCTTTTTCTATCTCTTCCTTTACAACGCTTTTCAAAAGCATGGCGTTGACGGGGTCGAGTCCTGAAAAGGGTTCGTCAAGAATAATTATTTTCGGATTGTGAGCAAGTGCGGTTATAAGCTGTATTTTCTGTTGATTACCTTTCGACAGTTTATCAAGTGATTGGTTTTTGTATTCGGTCATTTCCAATCTGTCAAGCCAATAGTCAATAGCCTTTAAGGCAGATGCTTTGTTCATGCCCTTGAGTGCGGCAAAGTAAACAAGCTGGTCGATTATCTTCTTTTTGGGATAAAGTCCTCGTTCCTCGGGGAGATATCCTATACCGACTTCGTTTCTGTCAATCGGCTTTCCGTCAATAAGAATTTCTCCGCCGTCGGCAGGGAAAACACCCATCAATATGCGTATAGACGTGGTTTTACCTGCGCCGTTTCGCCCCAAAAGCCCAAACGCTTTTCCGCCTTCGGTTGAAAAGTCAATGCATTTCAAGACCTCTTTTTCGCCGAAACTTTTTGTTATATTTCTGAATTCAAGTACCATATTTTTGCTCCGTATTAAGGATTTGTTATTGCTATCATACCACATGAAAGCCTTTAGTACAACAGTT
>JAZRUB010000014.1:0-4508 GCA_045652305.1 Eubacteriales bacterium | reverse complement strand
GCGGCGTCCTTTTCGATATACACGTCTTTACCCGGAACGTATGCTTCGGGTTGATAGTAGTCGTAATAGGAGACGAAGAACTCTACCGCGTTTTCGGGGAAGAATTCACGCATTTCGGAGCACACCTGAGCCGCCAAGGTTTTATTCGGTTCTAAAATTATCGCAGGGCGGTTCGCACGTGCGATAACATTAGCCATCGTAAAGGTTTTACCCGAGCCCGTAACACCGATAAGTGTTTGGTCGCGGTCGCCGTTTTCTATACCGTTTACCAACGCAGAAATAGCCTCGGGCTGGTCACCCATAGGCTTAAAATCCGACACAAGTTTAAACCTTTCCACCTGCAAAACGCCTCCTTTTTACACAAAAATTCTTTAAGTGATATATTATACCACATAATATAAAAAAATAAAAGAGTTATCGGTCAATTTTTTAATATTTATATCAATCTGTTATTAATCGACGATGCTATACCGATAGCACTTTTTCCGAACTTTGCACGGATAGAATCGACGGCAGATTCGAGCGAGTGAAGTTTTCGGTACTTCTGTTCCCAATCCTCCTCAAAAAAGCATTGTTGAAACAAAAATTCGTTCTCGCGAGTTAGTTTTTCGGCATGAACCGTAACCGAATATATCTCGCTATTTGGTTGAGTATTGGCTTTTATAATCGCGAGCGCGGTGTTTGATATTTCGTTCCAAAGACAGGTCGGGTGAGGAAGCATTGCTGAGCGGTTTATAGATTTTTGGTCGGGAGAGCGGATAGTCACCGCAACGTTTTTACAGCACATTCCATGTTTGCGCAATCTTTCGGCAACCGACATTGAAAGATAGGTGACGGCAAACGAAACGTCTTCGGGCGTGACGAGATTATAACGAAACGTCATGCCGTTTGACACCGATTTCGGTTCGGGTTCATATCCAAACGGTGTAACCTCGGCATAATCATGCCCGAGCGCAAATTCTTTTAGCATTATTCCGTTTTTGCCGAGTGCGTTTTTTATCGCCATACTGTCGCAACAAGCAAGGTCGCCTATTGTTTTTATCCCGATTTGTGAAAGTGCTTTTGCGGTAGAATTACCAACAAAAAGCAAATCGGTAACAGGCAATGGCCAAACGATAGACGCAAACCGTTCGTGTGGTATTTCAGAAGTCGCGTTAGGCTTTTTCAAATCACTTCCGAGCTTTGCAAACACCTTATTAAACGACACACCAACCGAAACGGTTATGCCCAATTCCTTTTTAATACGTTGACGTATACTGTCGGCTATATCGCAACCGCTACCGAACAGTTTTGACGAGCCCGTAACGTCAAGCCAACTTTCATCAATCCCAAAAGGTTCTACAAGGTCGGTATAATCGTAAAAAATCTTATTCATTTTTTGTGACATCTCGCTATACAGTCCATACGTCGGTCTGACTATAAGCAGATTCGGACATTTTTTCTTTGCCTCCCAGACCGTTTCAGCGGTACGGATATTATACTTCCTCGCCAATTCATTTTTGGCAAGTACGATTCCGTGCCTATCCTCTACACTTCCGCAAACCGCCATGGGGACCGATGCATATTCGGGATGCAACGCCGTTTCGCACGAGGCAAAAAAAGAATTCGCATCGCAATGCAAAATAGTACGAACACCATTAAACGTAGCATTTTGATTTTTCGTTCCATGAAAATTAGAATTCTTCATTATTTGTCCGCCATTATCGGGTCCCATATACATATAACGTCACCTCCCTTTTTATATCCTTTACATGATACCACCCGAACGTATGTTTGTCAAGAACAAATGTTCTCGTTCGCGCATATAAAAAACCGTTGCAAACTAATGCAACGGTTTTTCTAAACTGTTATTGATTTTCGGAATTGGTTTCGCTTTCCTCTGTCGGTTGAACGTCGTGAATGGATTTGGTTACTTTGTGCGCAATCGGGGTCCACTCAACTTTCTTGAAAAGTGCTGCTATAGCGATAGGACAATACGAAAGCATAAATATCGGGAACGTGAAGAGATGCTTTATCATCTTTTTGGGCGGACAGTCGATAACGTCCCACTCTGTAATGAGCGTGATAAATCCGACAACGAGTATCAACATATAGATGATAGAGCAGAAATACAACAACGGAACCATACAGAATTGGAAAAATACACCAAAACTCGGGTAGTCCACGAATATCGTTATCCCGTAAATGAATTCAGCGATACAGCACAGAATCGAGAGTATTGTAAACGCCAACGCAGGGAATATCGTCATAAGCATATCGTAGCAAGCAAACGAGCCCTTGAAAATGCTCTTAAACAGTTCGCCGCTGTATTTACCGAAGACTTGATAAAAGCCCTTCGACCAACGCAAACGCTGATTCCAAGATTGCTTAAAGGTTTCGGGCTGTTCGTCATAAACTACCGAACCGCCGCTATAACCTATCATCTCGTCACGGATTGCCATATCTACCGAAAATTCGATATCTTCGGTAAGGAGATGATATTTCCAACCGTTATTTTTTTCAATAATCTCACGGCTGACACAGAAACCTGTACCCGAAATCGCACAAGATGTACCAAACTTCATTCTTGCTTGGTTAAGATACTTTGCCTCGCGCAAGAACCAAAGCGAATAGCCTGCACTTATCCAGTTTGTGCCGTAATTTTTTGAGTTACGGTAACTCGTAAGAGCCTTGTATCCGCGATTGAAGTTGATATTCATTTCTTTTACGAAATTTTTATCAACAAGGTTATCGGCATCAAAAACTATGTAAGCATCGCAATCGTCTTTTTCGGCAAGAAGTTTCTTAAACAGAAAATCAAGCGCATAACCCTTGCCGACAAGTTCTTTATTATTACGTTCTAAAACAGTAGCTCCGTATTCCCTACCGACCTGTGCCGTATTGTCGGTACAGTTATCGGCAATAAGGAATATTTTAATAAGTTCTTTCGGATAATCTTGACAATTAATACTTTCAAGCAAATGACCGATAACGTTTTCTTCGTTTCGGGCACTTATAACAACGCCGAACTTATTTAATTTGTCGCTTTGAACCGGTTTGGATTTATCTTTTCCAAGGAAAACCCAAAAAATATATACAAACTGATAAAGATAACAAAGCATAAAAGCTACCGTAAGAATTATATTACATACGGTAAATATATCTTTTATATCCACGATGTCGCCTCCGTGGTGAGTTTTTTTATTTTACAAATTATACTATAAACGGCATAAATTGTCAATAGCAAAATAGTTATGTCGCAAACCATCCTTTTGCTACAATTTAAAGCCTTGATGCAATAGCCTCTAAGAATCCTACCGTATCCACTTGGGTTTTATTCTCAAGAGTAGAAATGAGATAAAGGTCCTTAGTCATCACTCCACTTTCGATTGTATCTATGCACGCACGTTCAAGTTTGTCCGCGAATGCACACAATTCGGGGATTTCATCAAGCTCGCCTCTCTTGCGGAGTGCGCCTGTCCAAGCGAAAATCGTTGCAACAGAGTTGGTCGAAGTGGGCAAGCCCTTAAGATGATTATAATAATGGCGTTGAACCGTACCGTGAGCCGCTTCATATTCATAAATACCATCGGGAGAAACGAGAACGCTGGTCATCATCGCAAGCGAGCCGTAAGCGGTAGAAACCATATCGCTCATAACGTCGCCGTCGTAGTTTTTACATGCCCAAATGAATCCACCCTCGGAACGAATAACACGTGCAACAGCGTCGTCGATAAGGGTGTAGAAATATTCTATGCCAGCTTCTTCAAAACGGGTTTTATACTCATTTTCGTATATTTCGGCAAATATATCTTTAAAACGGTGGTCATAGGTCTTGCTTATTGTATCTTTCGAGGAGAACCAAAGGCTCATACCCGTATCGAGTGCATAATTAAAGCAACTTCTTGCAAAACCTTCGATAGATTTATCGATATTATGAATACCCTGAACGATACCGTCGGTTTTGAAATCCTGAATCAACGCACGTGTTTCTGTACCGTCAGGCGAAGTAACGACAAGCTCTGCTTTTGAACCTGCGCTTGCGCGAAGTTCGGTAGCCTTATAGATATCGCCGTAAGCATGACGAGCGATAGATATGGGTTTGGTCCAGTTACGCACGTAAGGAGGAATTCCCTTTACGATTATGGGAGTACGGAACACAGTACCGTCAAGTATTGCACGAATCGTTCCGTTAGGGGACTTCCACATCTCTTTTAGATTATATTCGGTCATACGTGCCGCGTTGGGTGTAATGGTCGCGCATTTTACTGCGACACCGTATTTCTTTGTAGCGTTTGCAGAATCAACAGTAACTTGGTCGTCGGTTTCGTTACGGTGCTCTAAACCAAGGTCATAATATTCGGTTTTCAAATCAATATAAGGATAGAGGAGAACATCTTTAATTTGTTTCCAAACGATCCTTGTCATTTCGTCGCCGTCCATTTCGACAAGCGGCGTTGTCATTTTGATTTTTGTCTTTCCCATAGTTCAATACCTCCGAACAGTAGAAAAATTTTGTTTGAATTTTA
>JAZRUB010000013.1:0-6256 GCA_045652305.1 Eubacteriales bacterium | reverse complement strand
ATATTCATTCGGTCAGACCTTCCAGGTTACGCCTTTGCAGCATATCCGTGCGGTTTCTGCCGTTGCAAACGGCGGAAACCTTGTAGTTCCCCATGCTGTAAAAGCTCTTGTTGACGATAACGGCAACGTGGTAAAGACTTTTGAATATGAAACCGACCGTCAGGTAATCTCTACCGAAACTTGCGATAAAATATTAACTGCGCTCACAAACTCTACCAAGAATGCATCGGTTTCGGGTTATAACGTCGTATCGAAAACAGGTACTTCGGAAAAGCGTTCCACCTTGCGTGAAGATGACTATATATCCTCATGTGTAACCTTTGCGCCTGCCGAAGACCCCAAGATAGCAATACTTGTTCTTGTAGATGAACCTACAGCAGGTCAGCACTTCGGTTCTGCCGTAGCCGCACCTGTTGTTGCAAATATTCTTACCGAGGTTCTTCCTCACTTAGGAATTACTCCCAATACCGAGGAAGATACCACAGTAACCGTACCCGAATATATCGGCAAGTCTGTAACTATCGCAAAACAACTTGTCGAAGAAGCAGGATTGAAATGTGTTGTTCGAGGTGACGGCGAAACGGTTACTAACCAAATCCCTGCAAAGGGTACCGTGATTTCTAAAGACGGTGTTGTAATTATCTATACCGATGGTGCTGAAATTACTGCAAACGTCAGAGTTCCCGACGTCAAGGGTTATTCGCCGACAAATGCGATAAAGACGCTTATCAACAGCAACCTTAATGTATCCGTAAAAGGTATATTCAACGGTGATTATACTAACTGCCGTGTTGTATCGCAATCGGTCAATGCCGGAGAGTACGTCTTGCCGGGTACTGTAATTGAACTTGAATTCTTGTACGAGGAAGCAATAGAATAATGAAACTCGCTCTTGAATACATTGCAAATGTGTGTGAAGGCAGACTTTCTGCCTTCGCTAATCCTAAAAGAAAGGTAATTGGGTTTTACACCGATAACCGCGTAGCAGATAATGATAAAATCTTTCTTGCGATTCGCGGTGAACGTGTAGATGGCAACAGCTTTGTGCCCGATTTACTTAAAAACGGTTTTTGTGCGTTGACAGATAGGGAAGAAAACCTGTCACTAAACGGAGATTGTATTTATGTTGACGATGTTCGTGATGCATTGCAAAAACTCGCAAAGAATTACCGTGAAAATGAGCTAAGCGATATCCCGATAATCGGAATAACCGGCTCGGTAGGGAAGACAACCACAAAAGATATGGTTGCACTTGCATTGTCTTCATCGTTGCGTGTACATAAAACGCAAGGCAACTCAAACAGTCAAATTGGTCTGCCTCAAACTCTTCTTGCAACCCCTCTTGATGCGGAATGTGCCGTAATCGAGCTTGGAATGAGTATGCCCGGTGAAATGGAGCGTATCTCAAGATGCGCCATGCCCGATATATCTATAATTACTAATATCGGACATTCCCATATTGAAAATCTCGGCACACGCGAAGCAATACGTGACGAAAAGATGAAGATTGCCGCATATTCAAAACCATCTGCAAAGTTCATCTTGAACGGTGACGAACCGTTGTTGCGTTCACTCGACGTCAAAAAAGAGCGTGTCTCTTTTGTGTCGCTAAACGATTCATCGTGCGAGTGCTTTGCAAAAAACATTATCGAAAGCGACGAGGGTATTTCGTTCGTTGCATCGATATATGGCGTTGAATACGATGTAAATTTGCCGTTGCAGGGCAAACACTATGTGATTAATACATTGTTTGCACTTGCTGTTGCACATTTACTCAATATCGATATTAAATCGGCAATTAGTGCACTTTCAAAATATCAAAGCGACGGAAAACGTCTTTACGTCTACGAAAAAGACGGTCATACAGTTATATCGGATTGCTATAATGCTTCGCCAGAATCTATGGAGGTTGCGCTTTCGGTATTGTCATCGAAAAAGGGAAGACGTATCGCGGTTTTGGGCGATATGCTTGAACTCGGAAAAGAAAGCGAGCCACTGCATAGAAAAGTAGCGGAATATGTAAATGAATCCTGCGATGTCTTGATAACCTACGGCGAGTTTGCAAAATTCATTTATGACGATGCGAAAACAGAGGAAAAATACCATTTTCCCATTAATAAAACCGATGAGTTGTCGTCGTTTATAAAAGAGATTGTAAAGACAGGCGACACCGTGCTATATAAAGCCAGCAACGGTATGAATCTAAGCCGCTTTATCGTGTAATCAAGGGGGACAACATGAACTACACCCAATTTTTCGCAAAACTCGATTATAAAATAATAGCATTGATGATAGCCGCAATCGCGTTTATTATCGGTGCAATATTGTACAAGATATTTATACCTTATTTGAGAAAAGTTAAATTGGGTCAAAAGATTCTCGAAATCGGCCCCTCTTGGCATAAAGCAAAGGAAGGTACCCCCAATCTTGGCGGTGTAATCTTCATCACCGCAATGCTTGTCGCGTTCTTTGCAGGTCTTGCTTTTTACGGTCCGAAAACTGAAAGCAATTGGACATACGGTGATTTTGCATCGTCGAAGCCCATGTGGGTAGTGCTTATTTTTGCATTTTCTCAAGCGCTAATCGGCTTTATTGACGACTATGTAAAATTGTTCAAGAAACGCAATAAGGGCTTAAGTGCAACACAAAAATTTATACTTCAATTCGGTACAGCAGGTATCTATCTTTTCGTAAACGCTTATTTCTTCGGCGCAGATACTGCTATAGGAACCCCTTGGGGCGAATGGGATATTGGCATTTTCTATTACGTCATAATGCTCCTCGCAATAGTTTATATAATCAACTGTGCTAACCTGACCGACGGTATAGACGGCTTGGCAGGAAGCGTTGCTTTGATTATAAACGTCATGTTGCTTTTCTTCTCGCTTAATGCAATTAATCTTGACGGCTCTTCGTCAGAATATGGCGGAATGTTCGTAGCAACCTGTGCACTTTGTGGTGCTTTGTTTGCTTTCTTGGTTTTCAATTTCCACCCTGCAAAGATTTTTATGGGTGATACAGGTTCGCTCTTTTTAGGCGGATTCATCGTCGGTGCGATAATGTTTACCGATATGGAATTTGTACTCATTCCCATAGGCTGTATATGGATTATTGAAGGATTATCTGTTGTATTACAGGTTCTTTCATTCAAACTCACGGGCAAACGTATTTTCAAGATGAGTCCCATACACCATCACTTTGAAAAATGCGGTTGGAGTGAAGTGAAAATAGTTGCTGTATTTTCTGCAGTCACGGTTCTCTGCTCTGCGCTTTCTTATTACATACTTTATAATAACTTAATTTAACCTAAAAGGATTGTTTTTATGTCATCCAAACAAACCGGTCAAACGTCGGTCGGTGCAACTTCTTCCAATAAAAAGAAGCGTACCGTTCGTGTAAATCAAAACAGAATATATCGCTTGATTGGTGAAGTGGACCGTCCTTTGCTGATTGTTATTATCGCGCTTGTTTGTATCGGCTCGGTAATGATTTTTTCGTCATCCTACGCGTATGCCGAATCAAAGTTTGATGATTCCTATTATTTTGCACGTTCTCAGGTTGGTTTTGCGCTGTTTGGAATACTAGCAATGGCAGTTGTTGCGAGATTGCTTGATTACCGTATCTTAAAGCGTTTCGCGTATATATTTTATGTCATTGCGCTTGGATTAAACTACCTTGTTCCTGTTTTCGGTGAGACCGTAAAAGGCGCAACACGTTGGTTTGTTATATTTGGCGTTCAGTTCCAACCGTCAGAATTACTCAAATTCGCGCTCGTGCTTGCTTGCGCAACCTATATTAGTAACCATTCATCGGAAATGCGTAATTTTAAAACAGGCGCTTTGCCGATACTCGCACTTACTATTCCTGCCGCGCTTGCAACACTCCTTCAAAGCCACCTTTCGGCAACAATTATTATCTGTTTGCTAATGGTAGTAATGCTTTGGTTGTCGGGACTAAAAGGCGTTTACTTTGGTGTCGTCTTAGGTAGCGGTTTGACCCTCGGTGCGTTTGTCCTTACTGTAGGTCGCGGAATTATTGAAAAATTAGTTCCTCACGCATTGACAAGACTTAAAGTATGGGAAAATCCGTTTGAATATATGTCGGTCGAATCCGGTGGTAAGGGTTGGCAGCCTGCTCAATCGCTTTATGCCATCAGCTCAGGTGGATTTTGGGGACTTGGTTTAGGTCAGAGTAACCAAAAACACGGCTACTTGCCCGAACCTCAAAACGACTATATCTTCGCTATACTATGTGAAGAACTTGGCTTCTTTGGTGTTATTTGCGTAATAAGCCTTTTTGCAGTGCTTGCATATCGCGGATATCACGTATCGCAAAATGCACCGAATAGATTTAGTTCGCTTTTGGCAATGGGTATAACAGCACAGGTTGTAATTCAGGTGCTTTTAAATCTCGCGGTTGTTACCAATACTTTCCCGAGTACAGGTATAAGTTTGCCGTTTTTCAGTTACGGCGGTACGTCACTTATAATTCTACTTGCCGAAATGGGAATTGTGCTTTCTATTTCCCGTTATTCATTTATCGAACAAGGCTAATCGAAAGGTTTGTACTGTATGAAAATAATTTTCTGTGGGGGCGGCACAAGCGGTCACGTAAACCCTGCACTTAATATAGCCGAAACAATCAAAAAACGTCATCCCGATGCCGAAATTATGTTCATCGGCACTAAGCGCGGTATCGAAAGTACGTTAGTACCTAAACACGGCTACAAAATAGACTTTGTAGAAGTATCGGGCTTTTCACGTAAGCTTACACTTAAGAATATAAAAGCCGCATGGCATGCTGTTACGTCTGTGTCCGAGGCTAAGAAGATAATAAAAAAATTCTCCCCCGACCTTGTTATAGGTACAGGCGGTTACGTTTCATGGCCGACCGTAAAAGCGGCAGCAAAGTTGGGAATACCAACCGTTATCCATGAACAAAACGCTTTTCCCGGCGTTACAACAAAGATGCTTTCTAAATATGCCAATAAAGTATGTATTTCTTTCGCGGGAAGTGAAAAATTCTTCGAAGAGGATTATAGACACAAATTGATACTTACCGGCAACCCCGTTATTGTTGACGGAATGACACGTGCAGAAGCACGTGCCAAATTAGGCATGACCGAAAGTGAACCGTATATACTTTCCTACGGCGGAAGTATGGGCGCCGATAAAGTGAATGAACTTTCTTTTGAAATTATGGAAAGACTTTCTGTTCCTCAAAATATCCGTCATGCACACGCAATAGGACGAGTAGGACTTGAAAAGTTTACACGTATTGCAAAAGAAAAGGGACTTGATACTCATAAGAATCTTTCGATTAGCGAGTATATATACGACATGCCAGTGCATCAAGCGGCAGCAGACGTCATCATCTGCCGTGCAGGCGCAATGACGTTGTCGGAACTTGCAATTCGCGGACGTGCGGCTGTCTTGATACCTAGCCCTTACGTTACAGAAGACCATCAATATAAGAACGCAAGATTAATTGCCGATGCAGGCGCCGCCGTTGTCTATCGCGAAAGCGAAGTTGATATAGCGCAACTGACCGAAACAGTTTCGGAATTGCTCACTAACACAAATAAGCGTCGTCGCATGGAAGAAAGCGTTAAAAAGTTTGCAATGCCCGACTCAGTCGAACGTATTGCGGATGAAGCACTTGCTTTGTTAAAATAACAGAAAAAGTCAATCAGAAGGGAGTGAAACGTATGGAACAACAAAAATTTGTAAGAAAAAATATGGCGATTTATGATGCGCAACGACGCCAAGAAAATAAACGTACAAAACGTAAAGTGTTCTATATGCTCTTACTGATTTTCGTTTCGCTCGTGTTCCTTGTGGTTTGCGTTGCGGTGTTTTTAAATGTCAAGACGGTAAACGTAAACGGCATAGAAAAATATAATTACGAACAGATAATGGAATACGTACCGATAGTCGAGGGTGACAATATTTTCTCGTTCGAGGCAAGTGTTATAGAAGAAAATATAAAACAAGCTCTGCCATATATCGGTGAAGTTGAAATCAAACGCGACCTTCCTACTACTGTTGAAATCAATATAATCGAAGAAAAACCGTATTTTGCGGCCGAACTTGCCGATGATATGTATTTAATATCCTCGAACCTTAAAGTTTTAGAAAAGGTTGACGAGCAAACTGCCAAGGATTTAGAATTAACAAGTCTTTCCTTAAATAGTGTTCGCCGTTGTATTGTGGGAGACCAAATCGAGTTTGTTGACGAAAGAACACTTGACGCATTG
>JAZRUB010000012.1:0-8082 GCA_045652305.1 Eubacteriales bacterium | reverse complement strand
CCGGATGGAGGGGGAGGCGACTGGGGGCCCCCGAAAATCGAAGATTTTTGGGGGTTATGTGGGGTCCCCGAAAATCGAAGATTTTTGGGGGTCTATTTCGCGTAATCCACCTGTCGCATTTCGCGGATGACGTTTATCTTTATCTGTCCGGGATATTCAAGCTCTTCTTCTATCTTACGAGCAATATCCCTTGCGATAAATATCATTTCGTCGTCGTTAACCTCGTCGGGTTTAACCATTATGCGCACTTCTCTACCTGCCTGAATAGCAAACGATTTTTCAACACCCTTAAAGGAGGTTGCAATTTCTTCGAGTTTCTGCAAACGTTTGATATAGGTTTCGAGATTTTCACGTCTTGCACCGGGTCTTGCCGCAGAAATGGCGTCTGCCGCCTGAACTATCATAGCAACGAGAGTATGAGGTTCAACGTCACCGTGGTGCGCTTCGATAGCGTGTACGATTTCTCGGCTTTCCTTATACTTGCGAGCAACGTCAACACCGATTTGTACGTGCGAACCGTCAATTTCGTGTGTCATCGCTTTACCGATATCGTGCAAAAGACCTGCGCGTTTTGCCTGAGCAACGTCAACGCCGAGTTCGGATGCAATCATGCCTGCAATGTGAGCGACTTCAATCGAATGTTTAAGAACGTTCTGACCGTAACTTGTACGGTATTTAAGTCTACCGAGCAATTTAATAAGTTCGGGATTAATGCCGTGAACGCCGGTTTCGTAGGTGGCTTGTTCGCCCTCTTTCTTAATAACGGCTTCAACTTCTTTACGGCTCTTTTCAACAGTTTCCTCAATGCGCGAGGGGTGAATACGACCGTCGGCAATAAGTTTTTCGAGTGTCATTCTCGCAACCTCACGGCGAACGGGGTCGAACGTGGAGATTGCAATCGCTTCGGGCGTGTCGTCGATAATAAGGTCAACCCCTGCGAGAGTTTCAATCGCGCGGATGTTTCTACCCTCTCTACCGATGATTCGTCCCTTCATTTCGTCGTTGGGAAGGTCAACTACCGAAACGGTAGCTTCGGCAACGCTGTCTGCCGCACAACGCTGGATAGCGAGTGCGATTATGTTCTTGGCGGATTCTTCTGCTTTGTCCTTGCATTCCTGTTCTACTTCGAGAAGTTTCATCGCCATTTCATGTCTTGCTTCACTTTCAACACGTTCCATCAATATAGCACGTGCATCCTCGGTGGACATACCCGAGATTTTCTGCAACAGTTCTTCCTGTTGTACTACGATTTCTTCCGCTTTTAATTTCAATTCGTCGTTTTCGCGGATTTTGGTGTTCAAAACCTCTTCTTTCTTTTCGAGGTTTTCGTACTTTTTGTCGAGGTTTTCTTCCTTCTGCATAGCTCTGCGCTCTAAACGCTGAAGGTCGTTTCTTCTCTCTTTCAATTCGCGCTCGGTATCATTTTTGATTTTGAGCGCTTCCTCTTTTGCTTCAACCAGTTTTTCTTTTTTAACGGTTTCAGCGGCTTTTGCGGCATCTTCGATTATCCTCTTGGCTTCTGCTTCCGCGCTGCCGACCTTTTTTTCGGCTATTGCCTTGCGGAGTAACATGCCAATAACGACACCTAAGAAGGCTGCACCGGCTATACAGCCGATTGCTACATACAAGTTCATTTTTGCCTCCTGAAATTTATTTTATCCCAATGCCGAAGCCATGTTTGCCGACTGATAAGTTCTATATAATGTCATACATGTAATACAACGCGATTTATCTATATAATGTATCTAACACTCATATTGTTATTTCGCCATAACAAACTCTTGGCATTGGTATTCACATTAATTATACATATTTTATACTCTAATGTAAATAGCAAAACAGCATATTTTTTGATTTCTTCACGATTTTTTTGGCTTTTTCTGTATAAACACGAAACATATTGCAGATATTATTCACAGTTTAAACTTGAAACGCATCATTTCGCGTTTCGGTAAATATGGAAGGAATGGTATTAATATGAAAAAGTTAATCACTTTTGCGCTTGTTATTATGCTTGCGCTTTCGGTTATGCTGTTTGCATCTGCAGAAGAAACCGAAATTTCTTACGGAAAAACCTATACCCTCGTCACCCCTGCCTCTGAAGGCTATCCCGACGACGGAATCAAGCTTACCGACGGTGTTTTCGGCACAATTCCCGATGGCACTAACGGCTATTTTTCAAGCGGTGCTTACGTCGGCTTTAACCAAAACGACGTTGACGACGACGGTAACTTTGTTATTATGCTCGACCTCGGCAGAGTTTATGACGATTTATCGGGATTCGGCGTTGGTTTTCTTAACGAAACCTCTGTCGGCATTTTCGCACCCAACTCGGTAACCTTTGCCGTTTCCGACACAACCGACGGCACTTTCACCGACGTCGGCACACTCGACACCGCACAATCCACCGACGACGGCATTTCCGAAACACATTTCGAAATTCTCGAAGAAACCGCATCGGGCAGATTCGTTCGTATCTCGATTGAGCACTTGGGCGAATACACCAACGAAAACGGCGAAACAAAGAGTGTCGGCTGGACTTTTATTGACGAAATAAGCGTATTTTCGGGCAGCACCACCGATGAATCGGGCGACGCGAGCGAAGAATCGAGCACGGTAAGCGACCTCGAATCCGATATGGAAAGCGACGAGCAATCGTCGATACAGTCGAGCGAAGCATCTTCCGAATCAAGCGAATCCTCTGCTCCCGTAGTGCCCGGCGACGATAAAACCAACTCCGTTGTATTTATCTTGCTGTCGATTTCGGCAATTACAATGGGTGGCGCGTTGTTTATCGGCAAGAAGCAAAAAGACTATTAATCGCTGATTTAAAACTAAAATAAAAAACAAGTTTTCCGTAAAAAGAAAACTTGTTTTTGTTTTATGGCATTATTCTTTGGGGGTTTTTTTGAATTCCGCGTATGAAAGCCTTGTCGCTATATAGGTTGCCGCACCGAGGTCCGCAACCGAAAACGCGGTGTAGTAATCGAACTTAAAGGCGCCGAAGCAATGCAAAACAATGTTTGGCATTGCATAAACAAGCAAGAAAAGCACCGCAACGCAACCGAAAAAGTAATAAAGCGAAGCCGAGGAAGACGACGTATACGATTTGCCCTCCAACATAAAGAACAACATCAACGCAATCAAGCCGATAAGCTGATATGCTCCCGAAGATGAAAACGGTGCTGCACTTTTTCTTATAAAATCGCCAAGCAGGCGTAACATGCTGAGGAATATAGGCGCCAAAGCCGTAAAAGAAAGGAATTTTGCGCTAATTTTAGAGGAATAGAACAATCCGCAGTAAAAAAACCTTGCCGCAGTCAAAATCGAAAATCCCAAAACAAGCAAGCCGATAACGGTATATTGGGGGAATTTTACCGAAAAAACATCCGAAACATACATAAAAGCGGCAAATACAAGCGAAAACGAGAACACAAGCGAGCCTGCAGGTACCGAGCCTATGAAATGTTCAAGGACTATTGATTTTTTTCTGCCGACAAAAAACGATACAACACCGAATAAACCTATAAAAAGAATACAAACAATCGGAAAAATCACAACCCAAGGACTATCCGAGAGATAATAGGTGTTTTCCGTTAGCTCGTTCTTTTCGAGATTAGAGTTGATAATCATGGCGCGAAGCACAGCCATCAAAGTCGAAATTATTGTCAAAATTACAACGCGTTTACCTTTTAACGTCATGTTATCCCCTCCTTTTCTAATTTTTTATATTATAAAGAAAGTTTCTTGCTTTGTAAAGTCAAAAAAAGTTTTTTTACACTTTTTTAATTAATTTCGGGGTCTGTTGATGTAAAGAAAGTTGATTGTTGACAAATAACGCCTGTTTCATTTCTCTTTTTAAACTGAACTTCCGGAAATATAGGCAGTAGAAAAAGCAATTTGAAGATTAAAACCGCCCGTGTAGGCATCGACGTCGATGACTTCGCCTGCAAAATAAAGGTTTTTTACCAACTTGGACTGCATCGTTTTCGGGTCGATTTCTTTACAGTCGACACCGCCACCCGTAACGATTGCCTCGTCTATGGGGCGAGTGCCGTTTATGCTTACGGGGAGCGATTTCATAAGCGAAACGATTTTCGCTCGTTGCTCTTTCGTAACGCTGTTTACCTTGGTTTCGGGCGAAATTCCCGTCATTTCCACAAATGGTGCAATAATCTTCGACGGCAACAAGGCAGAAAACGCGTTCTTTATTTCGCGGTTTTGCATACCCGAAAAGTCACGCAATATACGCGCATCGAGCGTTTTTTCGTCAAGCGCGGGTTTAAAGTCGATAAACAAATCGCACGGAAAAGCGCCCTTTATATGTGCAGATGCCGAAAGTATACACGGACCCGTAACGCCGAAATGAGTAAACATCATCTCGCCCTGGTCTTTATAAATAACCTTTTTGTTCTTGTCAACGAATGTTATGCCGACGTTTTTAAGCGACAAGCCCATACAGTCACGGCAAATCTTATCTTTTGAAGTAAGCGGAACGAGCGACGGGCGTATTTTGGTAATAGTGTGCCCCACACTCTCTGCAAGTCGGTGACCGCTTCCGTCAGAACCTGTTTTGGGATAAGACGCGCCTCCGCACGCGACGATTACCGAACGAGCAAAAATCTCCTCTTTTCCGCAACGGACACCTCTTATTTCACCGTCCTTGACAAGCAAAGAAGTGACCTTTTTTTGCTGTATAACTACGCCCTCGTTAAGACAAGCCGAAACGAGTGCTTTTGTTATATCCTGTGCCTTGTCGCTTTGAGGAAACACGCGGTTTCCGCGTTCAACCTTGGTCGGAACTCCGTTCGATTCGAAAAATTCGATAGTATCGTCGGGCGAAAAACGCGATATCGCGCCCATGAGAAACTTCGGGTTGGCGACGACGTTATTTAAAAACTCCTCACGCGTGCAGGCGTTTGTAACATTACATCTGCCCTTGCCTGTTATATCCAATTTTCTGCCGCAACGGTCGTTTTTTTCGAGCAAAAGTACGTTGTTTCCGTTTTTGGCGGCATTGTAAGCGGCAAACAGTCCTGCAGGTCCGCCACCTATTACTATACAGTCATGCATCATAGTCACACACAAGACAAAAACGGCATTCGCCGTTTTGTCAAAAAGTTTTATTTAGAAGTTAAGTCTTTCTTCGATATACGCTCTTACTTCGGAAATGGGCATTCTTACCTGTTCCATAGTATCGCGGTCGCGGATGGTTACGCAGTTATCCTCGAGCGAGTCGAAGTCGTAGGTGATACAGAACGGTGTACCGATTTCGTCTTCGCGGCGGTAGCGTTTGCCGATAGAGCCCGATTCATCGTAATCCACAGGGAAATACTTGCAAAGTTCGTTAGCGAGTTCATGCGCTTTTTCGCCAAGCTTCTTCGAAAGCGGAAGAACTGCAGCCTTGAACGGAGCAAGTGCAGGGTGGAAGTGAAGTACGGTACGAATATCCTCTGCACCGTCTTTGCCGATGTTTTCTTCGTCGTAAGCATCAACAAGGAACGCCAAAACCGAGCGTTCTACGCCGAGCGAGGGTTCGATAACGTAAGGTATATATTTTTCGTTCTTTTCTTGGTCGAAATAAGAAAGGTCGTTGCCCGAAGTGTTCTGGTGTTGGGTAAGGTCGTAGTCGGTTCTGTCGGCAACGCCCCAAAGTTCGCCCCAGCCGAACGGGAACAAGAATTCAAAGTCGGTGGTTGCTTTGGAATAGAAGCAAAGTTCCTCGGGGTCGTGGTCGCGCAAACGGAGATTTTCCTCTTTTATACCGAGAGAGAGCAACCAATCACGGCAGAATCCGCGCCAATATTCGAACCATTCAAGGTCGGTGCCGGGTTGGCAGAAGAATTCAAGCTCCATCTGTTCGAATTCACGTACGCGGAAAATAAAGTTACCGGGAGTGATTTCGTTACGGAAGCTCTTACCAATCTGACCGATACCGAAAGGAAGCTTTTTACGTGTAGTACGCTGAACGTTTGCGAAGTTTACGAAAATGCCCTGTGCCGTTTCGGGACGGAGATAAACGGTGTTCTTCGCATCTTCGGTAACACCTTGGAAGGTCTTGAACATAAGGTTGAACTGACGGATGTCGGTAAAGTTGTGCTTACCGCAGGTAGGACATTTAATGTTCTTTTCCTCGACAAAATCTTTCATTTCCTGCTGAGAAAATGCGTCGATGGGTTTTTCAAGAGTGTATCCGTTTTCGGCACACCAATCCTCGATGATTTTATCCGCGCGGAAGCGTTCTTTACATTCGCGGCAGTCCATAAGGGGGTCGGAAAATCCGCCCAAGTGTCCCGAAGCAACCCAAGTTTGAGGGTTCATAAGAATAGCCGAATCAAGTCCGACGTTATAAGGATTCTCCTGCACGAACTTTTTCCACCAAGCGCGTTTGATGTTGTTTTTGAGTTCTGCGCCGAGGGGGCCGTAGTCCCAAGAATTTGCAAGACCGCCGTAAATTTCGCTTCCCGCAAAAATAAATCCTCTGCCCTTGCAAAGTGCAACGAGTTTATCCATTGTCTTTTCGGTATTTTTCATCTTAATCCTCCGAACTTGTATATTCAAGTCATTATACACTATACTCTTTCAAAAATCAAGAGATAAAAACCTCTGTTTTCCCTGTTTTTCAAAAAACAAAAACTACGCCTTTATAAAAAAGCCAATTGCAACAAGACGTTCGGGGATTCTGTGCCCGGAGTGAGAGAAACGAAGTTATTTTTCGCAAAAAACGAGCGTTGCCCTACAAATGTAGGGCAGTCGAAGTTTTTTGTGAAAGTGATTGAAAATACAATAAAAAATTCATATTCCTTATAAAAAAATCAAGCCTCAAAATTCAAATGAAGCTTGATTTTTATATTGCTTTTTATTTCAATCACGTAAAGAACGAGTTTCTCCGCACTCCAACTTATTTCTCTGCAAGCATCTTCTTAAGCTCGTCCATAAACGCGCTTAAATCCTTGAACTGGCGGTAAACCGATGCAAAACGGATATATGCAACTTCGTCCAAATCTTTAAGTTTGTCCATAACGAGTTCGCCGATGCGTTCCGACGTAACTTCGTTTTGCAACGAGTTTTGCAACGAGTTTTCAATCTCGCTGACCGCAGAATCCATCTGCGCCAAGGTAACCTGACGTTTATCACAAGCGCGGATTATAGAGTTTAAAATCTTGTTTCTGTCAAACGTTTCGCGCGATAAATCCTTTTTAATAACGATAAGCGGTAAAGTTTCTATATTCTCGTAAGTGGTGAAACGTTTTTGACATTCCAAACATTCACGACGACGTCTAATAGAACTTCCGTCCGACGAGGGACGCGAGTCGATAACCTTACTTTCAAGTTGTCCGCAGGAAGGGCATTTCATATCAAAAACCTCCGTTTTTCGCTACTTTTTGATTATAATACCACATTTGTCACGATTTGTAAAGAATTTTAACGAATTTTACTTATACGGCACTATTTTGTCGTTTAACCCAATTATATAGTCAGCTGAAACATTATAAAACTCGCAAAGCTTTTTCAAATCGTCAATTTTAAGTTCAGCTCGTCCCGATTCTATATGACTGTACCCTTGCTGTGATTTTTGAATCACTTTTCCTATTTCTGCCTGTGTATAGTCTCGGTCTTCTCTTATACTTTTAAGTCTTGTTCTGTAATTATCCATAATTTCATCCGCCGTTATTTTCATGTAAATGTTTTAACATACTCACGATTTGAGTATTGACATTTACTCAAACATTGAGTATAATAACGAGGTGAAACTGTTGTACTAAAGGCTTTCATGTGGTATGATAGCAATAACAAATCCTTAATACGGAGCAAAAATATGGTACTTGAATTCAGAAATATAACAAAAAGTTTCGGCGAAAAAGAGGTCTTGAAAGGCATTGACTTTTCAACCGAAGGCGGAAAGGCGTTTGGGCTTTTGGGGCGAAACGGCGCAGGTAAAACCACGTCTATACGCATATTGATGGGTGTTTTCCCCGCCGACGGCGGAGAAATTCTTATTGACGGAAAGCCGATTGACAGAAACGAAGTCGGTATAGGATATCTCCCCGAGGAACGAGGACTTTATCCCAAAAAGAAGAT
>JAZRUB010000011.1:0-15906 GCA_045652305.1 Eubacteriales bacterium | reverse complement strand
AATTTACTGCAAAAACACAATATAAACCGATAAAAGAAAGAAGGGAATCTAATCTATAACGATTTCCTTCTTTTGCATACAATATGCCGACTATTGCTCTTGATTTTTAGGTATATATATGATATAATAAATAGGTTATATAGATATGCGCTTTTTGCACTACGGCGCATGTTCAAAGGGGATAAATATGATTCGTAAATTCATATCGGTGATATTGGCTGTTTTGTCGGTTTTTACGTTGCTTTCATTTACCGCAAACGCCGAAGACGCTAAATATAAAGACACAACTGCGGTTTCAAACGGTTTTGCGTCAAATGCAAACTTATTCGACTCCAAACGTACCACCTACACAAAAGCAGGCAGTAATGCCTCGGTAACCCTTTCGCGCGATGATGGTATTGCCCATATTTATATTGAGTTTGACAGAACCCCGACTGTTTGGACTATAAAAGACAATTCTTCGGGCAAGACCGAGCAATGCGGTAAATACGCATTTCTTCACGAATACGTTGACGTAGAGCAACTTTTTGGATATGCTCCGAAAAGTGTCACAATGTCTTTCACCGAGGGTACGGTTATAGCGGACATTTACGGCTTTTCTGCAGGTGAGCTTCCCGAATTTGTACAGATTTGGAATCCGCCTTGCGAAAAGGCTGACCTAATGGTAATAACCACACATTCCGATGACGAGCAACTTTTCTTTGCAGGCACTCTCCCCTATTACGCAATCGAACGCAAATTACAAGTCCAGATAGTTTACGCCGTTCAGCATTTCGAAGCATACGGAGTTCAGGAGCACAGACGTCCTCACGAGCAAATAGACGGATTGTGGACAGTGGGCATAAGAAACTATCCCGTTATGAGCGATATTCCCGATATCTATGCCGAGTCAAAAGACAGAGATACGGCATATAAACAGGCAATCGCAAACTTCGGTGCAGCAGGTGTAACTTACGACGATTTCAAATCGTATATTACCGAATGTATAAGACGTTTTAAGCCTCAGGTTATCGTTTCTCACGACCTTAACGGAGAATACGGCCACGGCGCACACGTCCTTGTTTCTACCGCGTTAACCGAGGTTATTGAAATTTCGGACAACGAAAACGAATATAAAGAAAGTGCTGATAAATACGGCACTTGGTCGCCGCTTAAAACTTATTTGCACCTTTATGGCGAAAACAAGATAACTCTTGATTGGGACACCCCTCTCGACAGCATGGGCGGAAAAACACCGTTTCAGGTATCACAAGCAGGTTTTAACTGCCATAAGAGCCAACACTGGACTTGGTTTTATGGTTGGATGTACGGCAAAAACGGCGAAACCGTTACCAAAGCGTCGCAGATAACACAGTATTCTCCTTGCGAATTCGGTCTTTACGATACCAAAGTCGGTGCCGATACGGTCGGTGGCGATTTTATGGAAAATATAACCTCTTATGCTCAGCAAAAAGCAGAGGCTGAAGCATTGGAAGCACAAAAGAAAGCCGAAGAAGAAGCTAAGCGCAAAGAGGAAGAAGAAAAGCGCAAGCAAGAGGAAGAAGCTGCAAAAAAGCAAGCCGAGGAAGAAGAAAAACGCAAACAAGAAGAATCGTCATTGGCTCAGCCTCAAGCACAAGAAAACGAAAGCTCGTATATTTGGATTGTGATTATCGCGTCTATTGCGATTTTCGGAATAATAATCATAGGTTTGGTACAATCCTCTAAACAAAACAAGAACAAACAAAAAAACGTCTGATACCCTAATAAATTCGTGGGGACGATAGATATGAAAAATATATCGGTCATTATTCCGGCATACAAACCGGATAAAAAGTTAATAGACACAATCAATTCAATTGTTGAAATCGGATTTGACGATATTATCGTTGTCGATGACGGCGGCGGAAAGGCATACGACGAGATTTTTTCCGAAGTGACTGCTATACCGCAATGTACACTACTCCGTCACGAAGTGAACAAAGGTAAAGGCGCGGCATTAAAAACCGCGATGACTTACTTCATGGAATCGCGTTCCGAAAAGATGGGTGTTGTCACCGTCGATGCTGACGGACAACATTTAGCAAAAGATATATATGCAGTTTGCGAAGCTATGGAAAAACGCGGTTGCATTATTTTGGGTTGCCGTGATTTTTCGGGTGATAATGTACCTGCACGAAGCAAATTCGGAAACAAAACGACTATCGGAATCGTTCGTCTGTTTTTCGGTTTGAAAGTGAGCGACACCCAAACGGGTTTGCGCGCATTTCCGAAAGAGGTTATTCCCGAAATGCTTACTGTAAAGGGCGATAGATACGAGTATGAAACGCAAATGCTGTTTCATATGAGTAAAAACAAACTTCCCTTTGACGAAGTTAAAATCGAAACCGTTTACATAGAAGAAAACAGTTCTTCTCATTTTAGGGTTTTGCACGACAGCGTACGCATTTATTCTCTGATTATAAAATATCTTTTAAGCTCGTTGGGAGCAACTGCGGTAGATGCAATTGCGTTTTATATTTTAAAACAAATCCCATTGTTGGAAGCGTTACCTTGGCCAAACACTTTCAGCGCGGCGTTTATCGCAAGAACAATATCTTCGTTTGTAAACTATCTTATAAATGCAAAAGCCGTTTTCGGCGACAACGTAAGCAAGAAGACGATATTCAAATATGCTTCGTTGGTTGTCGTTCAGGTGGCGGTATCTGCGTTGACGGTATTCCTTATCGAAAAGGTATTCGCGGTTGAATCCGCATTCATTTCCACAATCATCAAACTGATAGTCGATACTACACTATTTTTCTTCAGTTTCCGCATTCAACACAAATGGGTTTTCGGTCGAAAGGACAGTAAATAATGAACCAAACATCGAATTATACAAAAAGAAAAAAGAGAAAGAGAGCAGACCGTATATTCAAGCTCTCATATCTCGGTTACGTTGCATTATTGGTTATTTTAATAATCATTGCATCGTTCAGCGTTAGAAGTATTCTTCAAGAATACGAAAGCAACCAACCCGAATATCAAGTCGAATCCGTAATGGAACAGCTTGTTGCAGATGCCTCGTCGGCAGACGAATTTTGGCAAAAATACCAGCTCGACGAAGTCACCACAGGCGTATATGAAAGAAGTGTTGACGTCAGAGCGCAATATTTAAGCCTATACCACAGCGACTTGAATTATACCGTTAAAAACGGTACCTATCCCGAAAACGAATTGCATTACGTTATCCGTAACGATAAAACCGAACTTGCTGAGGTCATTCTGAGAGCAGAGGGCGAACCGATAACCAAACTTGCCGTTTTCTCGTCAAGAGTTTGGAATATCGAAGAAATAAAGCCTATTTTCGGCACAAAAGAATACACGCTTCAGGTACCTGATGACTTTGTTGTTTCTGCAAACGGTGTTTCTATAAATAAAGAAGACGGAAAAGCAGACGAAAACGGACTTATAAAATATACTATTTCCGGAGTTTATAACGCACCTATTTTCGACATCCGCGACGACAAGGGCAACGACGTAACATACGTCATCAAAAACTTCAAAGTAATGCCCGAATATTACGACTATACCCTCACCCTACCCTACACTCTTAAAGTGACGGTCAATGGTGTTGAAAGCAAGGGTGTTGAACGCGAAAACGGTTTTGTATTCCATGAAATACGTTTGCTTGAAAAGCCCGAGGTTGCAGTAAGCGACCTATACGGCAATACCATAATTTACGAGGGCAAAAACCTCGATATAACCTATACCACGATTCTTGCACCCGACACGTTTTCGGTAACGGTTAACGGAAATACCGTACCTGAAAGCGCAATTAAAAAGTCGACCAACCCCGAATATCAGTTCCTTGTTGATTTGGTAGACAATCTTCCTCAGCAGGCAGAATACAACATCGCGGTATTGCAAAAAGATGCCCAAATATCGGTGCTTGATTCCAATAAAAACGCAATAGAACTTAACAGCGAAGAAAAGTATCAAAACCTAATGAAGTCCGAAGTTCTTGATACCGTGCCGAGCGATGTCGAATCGGCGGTAAATGTTTTGGAAGTTGCGCAGAATTGGAGTCTTTACATGAGCAACGACTACAGTTTTGCAAATATAGCAAAGCTCATGCTCCCCAACTCCTATCAATACAAAGCGGCGAAGGAATATTCCACGAGTATCGACAGAACATTCTTCTCGAACCACACACTTTTAAACCCTGCGTTTACAGAAAACAAGGTTTCTAACTTTACCTGGATAACCGAAGACTGTTTTTCGGTAGAAGTTAGTTTTGTGAAGCACATGCTTCTTACAAGAACAGGTGAACAAAAAGACGACCCCATGAACGACCGTTTCTATTTTGTACAAAGCAACGGAAAATGGTTACTCGCTGCCATGAAGGAGGTAGTAGTCGATGCAGAATAATTTTAACAACACGAACGAAAATTTAAGCATCGGTTCGAATCCCGAAACCAATGTCAAGAAAACCTCTAGCCCAAGACCCACACCCAATCCTGCCAACAGAAAAAGGAAGAAAAAATCCAAAGGCGTGATTATTGCACAGCGTGTAGGAAGAATTTTATTAAGAGCATTTGCATTCATCGGCACTTTCCTTGTTGCTTTATTGTTGGTTGTGTTAATCGCACTTAAAATGATTTGTTCGGACAGATTCCCCTCTGCACAGCAGATGTTTGTAACAACCGTTCTCGAAACCGGCAACTTTAAATTCCTTGCTTCTATTTTCCTCTCCTCGGAGGAAATACAGGCAATCGTTGACAGCAACTCTATGAAAGAGTTAAATGCCGACGTTGATGCCGACCTTATTCAAATAGGCGGTTCGGGAAGCATCGATATGGGCGGAAACAGCGGAAGCGAACAAAAAGACATTGAGATAATCGAGGTGAGCGGTGCAACCTATACCGGCACCATGATGATTGTAAAAGACCCGTCACGCATAAGTCTTGCGACAATATATCCTTGGCGTGACCTTGGCGTTAATCTCGACCAACTTGTAAATGACAACGGCGCGATTGCAGGTATAAACGGCGGTCTTTATGCATCGACAAACAACACGGGCGGCAGACCTTATGGTGTAGTTGTTTCCAACGGCGAAATCCAACACAACCAACCGCAAGAGTTCCCCGGATTGGTGCTTGTCGGTTTCACCAATGAACACATACTGCAAATAATCGACGTTTCTAAAATGAACTCCAAAGACGTCGAAAACATGGTAAAAGAAAAAGGCATTCGCGATGCAGTTTGCTTCCAGGAAGAATCGAGCGACGCGAATAACCATTTCGTTCAGTTGATTATCAATAATGAAGTTCGTGAAATGAACGGCATGGGCAGCGGCTTGAACCCCCGTACCGCCATAGGACAACGTGCTGACGGTTCGGTTTTGATGTTCGTTACAGACGGCAGAGGCAAGTCGGGACATTTAGGCGCATCGAGCGGTGACCTTATTGCAGTTATGCAACAGTACGGTGCGGTAAATGCTGCTAACCTCGACGGCGGTAGTTCTTCATGTATGTACTACAACGGCGAATATCTTAAAAGCAGTGTTACGTTCTATTACGAAAACTCCTCTTGGCGTTTACCTGCAGGATTTATCGTAAAATAAAACCTAAAAACTTAAACCTCCGAAAACGTGAAAACGTCTTCGGAGGTTTTTTCGATTATTGTATTGTTTTTATACCTTATACGTACCAAGCACGATACGTTTGATGAGCACGTAGTCGGTTGCATCTACGTCGCTGTCAGCGTCGATATCGGCAACTGCCTTTTGGGTTTCGCTAAGTTCGTAGGTATTAAGAACCGCACGTTTAACGAGAACGTAGTCAGCCGCATCAACGTCGCCGTCGTCATCAACGTCACCGAAGTCAACTTCGGTTTCGGGGTCGGAAACATCGGGGTCAGAAACGTCGGGGTCTGAAGTTTCAGGGTCTGAAGTTTCAGGGTCTGACGATTCAGGAGTCGAAGTTTCGGGTTCGCTCGTTTCGGGAATAGACGTTTCAGGTTCGCTCGTTTCAGAGCCTTCTGCTTCGGTGCCGTAAACTTCGATTTCGTCGATGAATAAGAAAGACTTTTCACCAAGCACGAATTCGAATTTAACGTAGGAAGCTTTGCCAACAACATCATCTTCAATAGCAAATGCTACGTCTTTTACGGTGTCTTCAACTGCAGGGATAGTGAGTTCGGTTGCATTACCCCAAGTTTCACCATCATCCGAAAGATAAACTTTGATAGCGCTGGGCATGCCTACGCCGGAGCCTATGTTCTGAACAGAATTAATCTTTACGCCTGTGATATCAAACGAGCCGTCAAGGTCGATTATAACAGTACCCACTTTGTCGGGTGCGTTGGTAGAGTTAGTAGGTCCGTTGTTATAGAATGCAAACCAGTTGTTATCGTAAGAAATACGGTCTTTAGCAATACCGTCGGTGAGATTTGCGGTGTATTTATCGTGGATTTGTGCTTCATAATCCTTGTTAATCGCAATGTTTTCGCGCTCATCAGGTTCGCTTGTTTCGGGCTCGGAACTTTCAGGAGTAGAAGTTTCAGGGGTAGAAGTTTCAGGCTCACTCGTTTCAGGAGTAGAGGTTTCAGGCTCACTCGTTTCGGGAGTAGAGGTTTCGGGTTCTTCTGCAGTTTCGGTGCCGTAAACCTCGATTTCATTCAAGAACGTCCAAATAACCTGTGTTTCAATCACGAATTTTACGTAACGTGCAGTTTCGTTATTGATATTCGCAGTTGCCCAAGCAGAAACGTTTGTGCCTGATGGAATCGCAATATTTTGAGGAGCAGTATAGGTCTTTCCGTCTTTGGAGAATGACACTTTTATGCTCTTGGGAGCGGCAAGACCCACTCCGACATCGCCAAGCCAAAGATTAAGTTTAACCTTTTCAATGCCTTTATAAATCTTTTCCAAGTCAATGATAATTGTGCCGACACCGTCGGGAGCGTTATTGCTCACGATAGTAGCGTTTTTATTATACCAAAGTCCGAACCAACCGCCGGTATAATCAAGCGCGGTGGTTGCAACGCCGTCGGTGAGTTTTGCGTTATGCTTAGCAACAGTACCGTCAGCTTTTGTAATAGCAACGTCGCCGCCGGTGTAGTTCTTATTAAGTGCCAAGTTAGGAAGTGTTTCGGGTCCTTCAATGTCAACCAACGATGCGCCGCACGATTGACAGCGTGTTTGTGATACGCTTGTGTCGTGTTCATGTGCTTCAAACGCCTGTACCTCGGCAACCATCACCCAAGTTTTGTTCATGTTGTAGCGATATTGGACATATCTTGCAGATACCGCCTTATTAAGAGTAACCGATACAGGGATACAGCTTATATCGCTTCGGTCTACTATATCGACGCTTCCTGCTTTTGTCCATGTCGAGTTATCGTTGGAAACATATATTTCCATAGACTTAGGAGTATATATACCTGCCGCTTGGTTGAAGCTTGATGCAACACGTGAAACAAATCTGTCGAGATTATAAATCTTTCCAAGGTCAACCGTTATTGTTGCAACCTCACCATCATTTTTATTAAATCCTGCATAAGCAACGTTATCGTACTTTGCATCGTGAGGCGCGATTTTACCGTCGGTCATACTTCCGCTTTCGTTGGGATAAGATGCGTTCACCTTACTTGTAGTGTAGCCTTTGCCCAGTGCGACGTTATTTCCGGTCGGGATGGTTTTGGTATTGGTTTTTACTATTTCAAAATAGTCTACCACCGATTTATCAGCTGTGTTGTAGGTGGTTATTTTAAAGGAATCGTTATCAACCTCAATATTCAAAAACGCGGTGATTTCCTTTGCTTTATAAGCAAGGTGATTAAGCGGTGTCACCGATTCATCAAGGAAACCGTAATACTTCGAACCGGAAGCCGAAGGTGCGGTAATATAAAGAATACCTTTAGGGTCTGTAACGCTTCTTACGGAAGAAGAAACAACCTTTGGATTTACCTTATCTTCAATCATGTAAGTTCTCGCATAAAGGTGTTCATGACCGTTAAGAACTACGTCAACGTCATATTTTTCGAAAATCGGGGTGAATTGTTCGCGTTTTTCGATAATCAGTTCGTTGTCAAAATAGTGTGCACCGAAAAGAGCATAGTGCATTACAACTACTCGCCAAGTAGCGTTGGGGTTTGCATCGACAGCCGCTTTAACGAATGCTTCGTGTTCTGCGGTTTCTCTGTTATTGGAGTTAATATGCATGAACAAAACGTTGTTGTAGCTGTACCAATAGTCGCTGCCTGCCTCTGTTGCGCCAAGTCTGCTTCCGTTATAAAGCGTATTGGGGTCAAAAAAGTGTTGGTCGTGAATAGCGATGTTTTTAGCATAATTTTCATCGTATTTATAATACGATTCGTGATTGCCCACAGAACGTGCCATTACAAACGAGGGAAGCAACGCAGGAGAGAGAAAATCGTCCATTTGTGTTTCGCTGTTGCAATATTCTATCTGGTCGCCACCGAGAACGAGCAACGAAGTTTCGGGGAACATTTGATTTATAAGATTTACCGTTTTATTCCAGTTGCCCTTATCGTCTTTTGCGCCCAAAGATGCGCCGATTTGAGCGTCTGCAGCAAAAACGAAGTTAAAAGCATCTGCAGGGTCAGTTTCGAAATAATAGTTTTTCGAAGTTATATTGCCGTTTCTCAAACGGTAAACGTAACGAGTGTCGGGTTTGAGTCCGTATACAGATACGCGGTGGTAATAGCAAGCGCGTACGCTGTTATATGCCACGGACGATTCGTAGGTTTTGAAAACAGAAGGAAAGGTATCGCCGTTACGTTCGGCAATGTCCAAATAACCCTTCGTTGAGGAATTAAAATACCACGTAAAGTTACGGTCATTTTCGTCAGAACCCACAGTCATTGCTATTGCGACTTGGGCAGTAGTGCTTAGAGGTTGGGTTAGAGTAACCTCTTCTGTCATTTCGACTATCGCACTTGCGGCAAACGAAAATACACTCGCACACGTGGTAACGAGTATTGCCAACGACAACAGAACAGATAAGAAACGTTTTTGATTCATTGTCTTTCCCCTTTTCATAATTTTTCTTCCTAAAAAATCTGCATACATAAATATTATATATTTATATCTCCGTATGTCAAGGAATTGACCGTATTTTTCGGTTGCAAAAAATTTATACTTATGTTAAAATAATAAAAACACTTGTTTGGAGATAAAAATGCAAAAGTTCGATTACAGATTTGCCGAAGCAAAAGATGCCCACATAATATTAGATTTTATAAAAAAACTTGCCGAATACGAGAACATGACAGACGACGTAGTGGCAACCGAAGAACTGCTACAAAAATGGATTTTCGAAGAAAAGAAAGCCGAAGTGATGTTTGCGTTAGAAGACGGAAAAGAAGTCGGTTTTGCTTTGTTTTTCCATAATTTTTCGACATTTCTCGGACGGTCGGGCATATATCTCGAAGACCTTTTCGTGCTTAAAGAATACAGAGGAAAAGGTTACGGCAAAGGTCTTTTGAAGCAACTCGCAAAAATAGCAAAAGAACGTGAGTGCGGTCGACTCGAATGGTCCTGCCTCGATTGGAACAAGCCGAGCATTGATTTTTATCTTTCGTTAGGCGCAACACCTATGGATGAATGGACCACCTACCGTTTGACAGGCGAAACGCTTACGAATTTCGCGGAATAGAAGCAAAATTATGAAAATTTATGATATTTCGCAAGAAGTAATGTCTTGCGAGGTTTACCCCGAAGACCCGAAGCCTATAAAAGAAACCTTGCGCTCGATTGAAAACGGAGATTTATATAATCTTACCGCTTTTTCGATGTGCGCACACAACGGAACGCATATTGATGCTCCCTATCATTTTATCGAAAACGGCAAAACGGTCGAACAGATACCGCTTCACAAAACGGTAGGCTTTTGTTACGTTGCGGAATTCAACGGCGTTCTTTCGGCAAACGATGCAAAAGAAATATATGAAAAAGCTTTTTCCACAAACCCCGAATCTGCAAAACGCATACTTTTAAAAGGAAATGCAACCGTAACAGCAGAATCCGCAAGGGTTTTCGCACAGTTGGGTATAGAACTTATCGGCAACGAATCACAAACCGTTGGACCCGAAGATGCACCTATGGAAGTGCACAAAATACTGTTGGAAAAAGAAGTTGTTTTACTTGAAGGTATACGGTTAGGCGAAGTGCCCGAGGGGGTATACTTACTTAACGCCACTCCCCTTTTACTTTCCTGCGCAGACGGTGCACCTTGCAGGGCAATATTGATGGAAATGTAAATTTTCCTTGACAAGCCAAAAATATGATGTTATAATCCTAAAAAATCAAATATTTTAAAAAAGATACGGTTTGAAAAGTTGTAAGCTGAGTAGATGTAAAAGGAAATCCGGTTCGAGTCCGGAACAACCCCAATTACTGTATTTGACTGTCTTTACATTGGAATAATTGTATTCCCATGTTCTTTCGCGTTATTTCGCGACATCATAAGTCAGGACACCTGCCGTTTCTTTTTTTGGTTTATATTCTTTGGTGTGAAGAGTGCGACCTGTTTATATCCGTTTTCGGTTATAATCGTTCGCACTCTTTTGTTTTTTGATTATTAATGCATGCAATAATAAAAAAGAAAAAGAAAAAAGAAAGAGGTTTGAAAATCATGAAAAAGTTTATTTCGCTTTTAATTTCCGGGCTTTTACTTTGCGTTTGTTTTGTAACCGTAGCTTCTGCAGAAGAAAGCTCTGCAGACGTTTACGTAAGCATCGCAAACAAGGGCACACTTGCCGTTTCGTATGAAAAAGTAACGGTAACCGACATCGACGATGACGGCAAACTTACCGTCAACGACACTCTTTTTGCTATACACGAAGCAAAATACGAGGGTGGTGCAAAAGCAGGTTACAGTTATTACAGCACCGAACAATACGGTCTTTCCATCGGCACTCTTTGGGGTGATACGTCGGGTTGCTTCGGATATTACATCAACAACGCGTCTGCTTGGAGCCTTTCTGACGAAGTGAAAAGCGGAGATTACGTGTACGGTTTCGTTTATTCCGACTCCACTAACTGGTCGGACAGTTATACGTTTTTTGATAAAAGTACCGTTTCGGTCGAAAACGGAAACGAAATAACGCTCACATTCAAAAAATCGGGTTTTGATTCGGATTGGAATCCTATAACCGTTCCTGCAGAAAATGCAGTAATCACGGTTGACGGTACAGCCACCGAAATAAAAACCGATGCTAACGGCAATGCAACAATTAAAATCGACGAAGCAGGAAGTTATATAATAAGTGCAAAGAGTGACAGCGAAGTTATCGTTCCTCCAGTATGTATTGTTTCTGTAAAAGAGAGCGAAATCGGTACGGATTCAATCGTAGAATCGAACACAGAATCCGAAATTCCTAAAGCGGGTGACGATAGTTTTAATATAACTTTCATCGTTATCGCAATACTTTCCATTACAACTGTTTTGACTATATCTTGTAAGACGAGAAGAAATGAATTCTAAATTATCAAAAGTCCTGATTTTTCTGATAATCGTATCTGTAATCATAGGTGTTTTGCCTACATCGGCAATCGAAAACACCGCAGAAAACGAATCTGAAATTCTAAATCAAATAATTGAATATGAGTTGTCAAAATCGAGCTCCGACTCTATACAAGCCTATATAGACGGTGCACTTTGTGAAAAAGTGGGTTCGATGTCGGAATGGTACGTGTTGGCTCTTTGTCAAAGCGGAAAATACGACTTTTCGAAGTATGCACAGTCATTGAACGCATATCTCGAAAACAACGAAATTAATTCGGCATCAACACGATTAAAAATGATTCTTTCGCTTGTTGCCTCGGGAAGCGAGAGCGAATATATCGTCAAAAACCTTGATACCTCTATCGGAAAGCAAGGGATAATGAGTTTGATTTTCGGGTTGCACGTCCTTAATAACGGGATTACCTCGGAAACACACTCGACAAACTCCCTGTCAGAGGAAATACTTTCGCTTCAATTAGAGGACGGAAGTTGGGCAACAAATAACAAAAACGGTGACGTAGATACAACCGCAATGGCGATTCAAGCGTTATCTTCGTATTACGAAGACGAAAAGGTTAAAACTGCAATCGACAAAGCATTGGATTTCTTGTCCTCAAAGCAAAAGGAAAACGGTGGTTTTGTCATGTACGGTGTCAACAACCCCGAAAGCGCTTCGCAGGTATTAATCGCGCTTTCTTCGCTTGGCATTGACTGCAAGAGTGACGAACGATTTATCAAAAACGGCAACAGTATTATTGATGCCATTTCGGTTTTCCAACTTGATGACGGCAGTTTTGCTCACACCGAGGGCGGAAACAGCAACGGAAACGCTACGGCACAGGTACTTTGTGCCATGGTTGCATATACTCGAATGTCAGACGGAAAAACTCCTTTTTATATCCTCGACAAGCAGGAAATCTCTGCAGAAAACACCGTTGAAATAACCGTTTCGGAATCAAATGAATCGATTGATGACAACGATTCAAATAACACGAAAATCGGCTATAAAGTTTGGATTGTTCTTGGTATTATTGCTGTTGCAATTATTGCAAGTGTTATATTGCTGATTATGAAAAAGAAAAACAAAAACGGTTTCATAATCGTTGCATTAATTGCGTTAATTGCTATCATTTTCGTTGCATGTATCGACTTTGAAGCAACCAGAAATTACTATGGCAACTCCGAAAGTTCAAAAGAAAACGTAATCGGCACGGTTACCCTCTCCATACGATGCGACAGTATAGTGGGAAATGATGACCAAAGCTATATTCCCGAAAACGGAATCATCCTTGATACTACCGAGTTTGAAATAAGCGACGGCGATACCGTTTATGACATTTTGCGCGAAGCCACCTCTAAAAACAAGATACATTTGGAAATCAACGGCAACGAGGACACGGCATACGTCGAAGGGATAAGCAATATTTACGAATTCGATTACGGCGACCTTTCGGGTTGGACGTATTTCGTAAATGGTGCTAAACTGTCGCTCGGTTGCGGGGAGTATAAATTAGCCCCGAATGATAAAATCGAATGGGTTTATTCCACAAACACAACTGACGATTGGGAATAGTTAATCAAGATAAAAAAGAAGCCACGAAAGTGACTTCTTTTTTGTTTTAAGCTATATTATTTACGCGTTGGTAATCAAATCGTCAATAGTGAACTTCTTACCGCGCATTGCCATAACAACTGCATCAAGTTCGCTCTTCTTGTCGCTTCTCAACCAAGATTCGGTATAGCGTTCTACCCACTTTTCAACCTTAGCTTCGTCGATTTCGGTCTTGCCGTCGATAAGGCGAGCCATACGTAGGTTGATAATAGCAAGTCCTTCTGCTTGGGTACGAAGGTCAACGGTAAATCTGCTTTGTACGGGCAGACGGCGGAATTTTTCCGCAACTTCGGTGATACGTCTTGCGTTTTCGATATAAGCAGAACTGTCATCATGCAAAGGTTCGGGGTCGCCCCAAGGAATCATACGACCTTCGAAGAATGCACAGCAGTATTCAAGCCATGTGAAACCTGCCTGAATACCCGCAAACTCACGGATAAGTTTAACAGTTTCGCCCGAGGGGTCACCGTAAACGAGTTCGGAAACTGCCTTGTCGTATTTTTCGCACATAACCTTGGTTTTGCTGTTCCAAGCCAACGCACCGCCCAATACCATACCGTAAACGGTACAGCTCATCGGGCAGACAGAACCGTAGTCACCCCAAGAGGTATTAAGCATACCCATAACCTTGTATTCTGCACCCTTGCGTACCATTTTGCTGATGTTTCTTTCGGCATAAGGTACGTTTTCGCAGAATTGGCTCCAACAGCTTGTACCGGGGCAGACGATTTGTTTGAATCGTTGCTTTGCGTATTGTTCAACGGTATGCAAAGGCGGATTGAAGTTATAGTTCCAGTTAAGCATAACCATGTCGTCGGGGAAACGGTCCATAGTTTCGGGGTGGTGAAGAACAACGTCGCCCCACATCATAGCCGTTTTACCGAGCGATTTTACGTGGTTGATTATCTTTAAAGCAAAATCGAGATAAAGTTCGCCCTTGTTAAGTTCCTTATTTTTGCCCGCGCAAATATCAAAAGTTTCGTCACAGCAGATATTGAAATACTTACTGCGGAACAAGGGAACGTACTGATTGATAAGCGATGCAATCAATTCGAAACTGTTGGGGTCACTTGCATTTATAGTATGGTGAAGCATCGTGTTAATCCAAGGATTGCCACGGCGTTCGTAGGTATCAAGTTCGCAAAGATGGTGATACTTTTTGCTTTCGAGCAAACGGAAAAGGTGTCCGAAAGAAGAAAGCGAGGGAACAAAGTCTACGAAGTTATCATAGCAGTAATCGTCAATCTGCATGATTTCTTCGGCGGTCATATAACCGAATGCTTTGTAAATGCCCTTGTATTCATCGAATTCAAAAGTGTGTTCGATATAAAGCTGATAGGAGTTATGCTTATAGTAAGCAAGAAAATCTATCATTTCGAAAACGCCTTCAAGGTTAGGAACTCTACCGCGCGAAGCGTCATGGTAAAATCCACGATAACTCATGTCGGGTTTATCTTCGATTTCGCAGCATTCGATGTCTTCACCGCAGGTTTCGAGCATCTGACGGAGTGTTTGAATACCGTAGAAAGTACCTGCGAGCGAATCACCGGTGATGAGAATACCGTTTTCGCGTGCAGAAAGTTTATAGCCCTCACCCTTTTTGCCGAGGCAGTCTATAACTATTTTGCCGTCAACATCGGGTGTGCCGAGAACCTTGGTAATGATAGGGTCGATACCCGTTTCTTCGTAAATTTCGTTAGCAAGTTTTTGTGCCGCTTTAAAGATACGGCTATCGCACTTCATAGTAAGTACGATGTCAAGTCCTGCGGTCCTTACTACACCGCCGGTTTTCTTTAATTTTTTAGGTTGAGGAAGTATTGTCATAGTCCTTCTCCTTAATAATTATTCCTTACTAATATACTTTTACCATAGCTTTCCAAAAAACGCAAGAGTTTTTCTAATTTGTGTTCAAAAAGTGTATTGTTTTGTTTGTTTGTGTTTGTTGTATGCCAATTTATGAAATCTTTACTATTTTTTTGCCAAAATTCACAAAAAAGAATTTTTTGTAAATTGTCGCTTGACAGGGTTGTTTAATATATATATAATAGGTAGCATGCGAAGTGTGGGCATTTTGTCATACACTCGCATACATAATCAAATAAACGGTAAAAAACCGTAATTTTAGAAAGGGACAGATTATGGACTTCAAACTCGTCCTTGGCCTCGTAATCGTTGCTGCGCTCGGCGGTCTCGCTTATGCAATGTTCAACTTTTTCTCGGTCAAGAAACTCGAAGAAGGTACCGAAAGAATGCAGGAAATCGCTTCTGCTATTCGTGTCGGCGCAAATGCCTTCATCACTTATGAGTACAAAATTGTTGCTATCGTTGCTGTTGTTGTAGCAATTTTGCTCGCTTTCGTTATCTCCTGGTCCGCAGCCGCTGCATTTGTTATCGGTGCGGTCATGAGTGGTTCCGCAGGTTGGGTTGGTATGAAGATTGCAACCTATGCAAACGTTCGTGTTACCAACACTGCACGTACCAGCAAATCGCTTTCCGACACCCTTAAGGTTGCTTTCAAAGGCGGCTCTGTTATGGGTCTTTGCGTTTCCGGTTGCGCTTTGCTCGGTATCTTTATCGTATTCCTCATATTCGGTGTTTGCCTCGGTCAGATTGATGCTGAATTTGTTCACGAACAAGCAGCATCCTGCAAGAGCATCCTCGGTATGATTAACGAAAACCTCAACTTCGGTGCAAGTTTCACCATGACTCTTTCGGGTTACGCTCTCGGTTGCTCGATTATCGCAATTTTCGCACGTATCGGCGGCGGTATCTACACCAAGGCTGCTGACATGGGTGCTGACC
>JAZRUB010000010.1:0-2868 GCA_045652305.1 Eubacteriales bacterium | reverse complement strand
TCTTGTCGGTGAAGTCGGCGTCGTAATAATCGCCGTTGCCGCCGGCGTTACCGCCGTTCGGGTCGTAGCCTGCGCCGCCGTTCGGGGCGAAGCCTGCGCCGCCCTGCGGGTTGCCCTGCTGATAAAGCTTCGCGCTGATTTCGTAAATTGCCTTCTGCAAAGCGTCGGTGTCTGCCTTGATTCTTTCGATATCGTCGGTTGCCGCGCTTTCCTTAAGCTTCGCGATAGCGTCGCGAACCGGCTGTTTTTCGGCGTCGCTTACCTTGTCGCCTGCTTCGTCAAGAGTCTTTTCGCATTGGAAGATAAGGCTTTCTGCCATGTTCTTGGCTTCTACCGCTTCCTTGCGCTTCTTGTCTTCTTCGGCGTGCATTTCTGCATCGCGGATAGCGGCATCGATAGCATCCTTGCTCATGTTGGTAGAGGATTGGATGGTAACGTGCTGTTCTTTGCCCGTACCCTTGTCGGTTGCGGTAACGTTTACGATACCGTTAGCATCTATATCAAAAGTAACTTCGATTTGAGGAACACCTCTGGGAGCAGGAGCAATACCGTCAAGGCTGAATCTGCCGAGCGTGGTGTTGTTTGCAGCCATTTCTCTTTCGCCCTGAAGCACGTGGATTTCAACCGAGGGCTGACCGTCTGCCGCAGTAGAGAATATCTGGCTCTTTTTAACGGGAATGGTGGTGTTTCTGTCGATAATCTTTGTGAATACACCGCCGAGGGTTTCGATACCGAGGGAAAGGGGAGTAACGTCAAGAAGAAGTACCTGACCACCGCCGATTTCCTTGCTCAATACACCGCCCTGAATAGCCGCGCCGACTGCAACGCATTCGTCGGGGTTGATTCCCTTGAACGGTTCTTTTCCGATGAAGTTCTTAACTGCATCTGCAACAGCGGGGATTCTTGTAGAACCGCCGACGAGGAGAACCTTGTCAATCTGGCTTACAGAAAGACCGGCATCGCTCAAAGTACGCTTAACGGGAACCATAGTTCTTTCTACAAGGTCGCGAGTGAGTTCGTCGAACTTAGCGCGGGTAAGAGTAGCATCGAAGTGTTTAGGACCGGTAGCGTCTGCGGTGATGAAGGGGAGGTTGATGTTGGTGCTCATTGTAGCAGAAAGCTCGATTTTTGCTTTTTCTGCCGCTTCCTTAAGACGTTGCATTGCCATTTTGTCGCCACGGAGGTCGATACCCGATTCCGATTTAAAGGTGTCGGCAATCCAGTTCATAACCTTTTCGTCAAAGTCGTCGCCGCCCAATCTTGCGTCGCCTGCCGAAGCGAGAACTTCGAACACGCCTTCGCTGATGTCGAGAATCGAAACGTCGAAAGTACCGCCGCCAAGGTCGTAAATAAGGATTTTCTGGTCGATATCCTTGTCAAGACCGTAAGCGAGAGCTGCTGCGGTAGGTTCGTTGATTATACGCATAACTTCAAGACCTGCGATTTTACCTGCGTCTTTAGTTGCCTGACGCTGAGAGTCGGAGAAGTATGCAGGAACGGTGATAACCGCTTTGTCAACTTTAGTGCCGAGGTATGCTTCTGCATCGCTCTTTAACTTTTGGAGCACCATTGCGCTGATTTCTTGGGGAGTATAGTTTTTGCCGTCGATATCAACTTTATAGTTGGTACCCATTTCTCTTTTAATAGAGATGATGGTTCTGTCGGGGTTGGTGATTGCCTGTCTTTTTGCAACCTGACCGACCATTCTTTCGCCTGTTTTGGAGAAAGCAACAACGGAGGGGGTGGTTCTGTTACCCTCGGCGTTGGGAATAACTACGGGTTCACCTGCTTCGTATACTGCTACGCAGGAGTTTGTTGTACCAAGGTCAATACCTATGATTTTAGACATAATTAAATACCTTCCTTTACATATATTGAAAATTTGTTTACTAAATTAATTAACCACTTTTACCATTGCATGACGGATAACCTTTTCGCCTAACATGTAGCCTTTTTGGAACGTTTGGGCAACGATGTTTTCGCCTAACGTTTCGTCATCCTCGTGCATTATTGCGTTGTGGAGATTGGGGTCGAATTCTTTTCCGTCGGTTTCGATTATCGAAACGCCGATTTTCGAAAGAATGTCGGTGAATTGCTTATAAAGTGCGTTGATACCGTCATCGTCGGGTGCAAATTCCAACGCTTTGTCCAAGCTGCCCGCAAGGGGAAGAATCGCTTTTACAGCATCGATGTATGCATCGGCATAAGCATCGCTTTTTTCTTTTACCGAGCGTTTGCGGTAGTTATCGTACTCTGCCGCCAAACGAAGATATCTGTCGTCGTAATCTGCAAGCTTTGCGTTAAGCTCTTCTATCTCTTTTTCGGCTTTTTTAGAAGTTTTTTCCTCTTTTACTTCTTCAACCGTTTCTTCGTTTGCCGTAGTTTCTTCGGTTTCTTCGGTTTCGTTAATCATTTCGCTGTTCATTGTTTCCATCTCCTATCAAGAGGTTTCCGTTCATGCCGATTTCTTTGCCGATTTGACCGGTAAGTCCTTCGGCAAAATAATCAAGTGAGGCGATAACCTTTTTATAATCCATTCGTTTGGGGCCGATAACTCCAACCGCACCGATGACTTTTCCGTCTACGCTTATCGGGTGGAACACAAATCCCGTTCCGGGCGGTGCGATATCCTGCGCTTCCTCGCCGAATATTATACTCGTTTGTCCGGGGACAGCCTTTTTCATAAGTTCCGAGAAACGTTTGCGCTCCTCAATCATCGAAAGTACGCTTTGTACCTTGGCGACGTTGAAAAATTCAGGGTAAGAGAGCAATTTCGTAACACCGTCGATGTGTACCTTTTCGCTGTCGAAGGAAGTCGGATCGTAGCCATGTCGTTCTGTGAGCCAAGGAGTTGTGTGTGAATGTTGT
>JAZRUB010000009.1:0-8275 GCA_045652305.1 Eubacteriales bacterium | reverse complement strand
CGAGGTTTCGGTAATCAAATAGATTCTCTTTAAAGCAGGAGGCTTTATTATGAAAGCTGTCATGTTGATAATACCGATAGTTTTGTGCGTATTGCTTTTAATCGTTCCGATTTTCGAATTGGTCGGACTGTTAAGCGATTTGGAATTTTTCCTACACAACGAAATTTTAATAGTCATTCTTCAAACGGTTCTCACCGTAGGCGCAACTGTCGCTTTGTTTATACTAAAACCCAAATATAAACGTACAGGCAGGATTTTTCTGATTCTCCTTGCCCCTATCGCGATACTCAATGCACTTTGCTTTGCCGATTGCCAATGGGGTTATTCAATCATCTTCGCCGTTATTTGGGGCGGATGTGCTTTTGCAATGTATATGAGATTTGTACCCGACAGCGGTTTCAAAGCAACCTCTGCGGTATTCTCGGTGCTACTGACTATCGCGTTGGTAGTGCTGTATGGATGGAATATTATTTACGGCTCGTTCATTAACGAAAGAACGGTTGAAAAAACCTACGAATCCATGCACGGCACTTACGTTGCCGAGGTAGGCACTTCAAAATCGCTCATAGGCACAAACACAACTGTTTATATCACCAAATCCGAACCGTCGTACGATTCCTTCTTGGGCTATTATCAGCCCAAGCCTTTAAAGATATACGAGGGCGAAGAATACGAAGTAAAAGTCGCAATAATAAGCTGGCTCGACGATTCGACTGTTGCCATTAACGACGAAATTTTCCGTGCCGTCACCCCCGAAGAATAATAAACGTATAAAAAACGGCTGTTAAAAACAGCCGTTTTTATATTTAATTGTTCAATATCTTGCGCTTAAGCAAAATATAATCAAACGTATCGAGCTTTCCGTCTTGGTTCATATCGGCAATCCTTGCTTGCAAAGCCGATAAATCAAGAGTGCCCAAAACCGCACGTTTGACAAGCAGATAATCGGTAGCATCGAGCTTGCCGTTCATATCGACGTCGCCTATTTCGTAATCCAACGTCAAGCCGTAATACGAAGCAATTACCGCCGCTTCGATACGCGCAAGCCTGCGTAAATTGTCATCGGACAAAAGCCAATTCGTCGCATACTTGTTGGTGTGAAACGAATGTTCAATGATATAGTACAACGGGCAACCGACGTTTCTCGCACCGCGAAGCACGCCGTAATATTCCCAATTACCCTTTTCGCTTTTGCGTGTCTTAACGCTCGCGCCCGAAACACCCATACACTCGGCAACTGCATCACCGAGGATTTTTGCCAACTCGTGAGAGTTGTTAAGGTTATCATACGCACCATAAACGTGTACAGCATCGATTTTTTCGCTTCCTCCGTCACCGACTGCATTTGAATGCATCGACAAGAATAGGTCACACCCCTTTGCCTTTTCGCCTCGCGCAACAACAGGAACGTCTATATTCTCGTCATCTCGGGTTAGAAAAACCTCAAATCCGTATACAGAAAGTTCCTCTGCAAGATATTGTGACAGCACCCACATTCTTTTTGATTCGTAATACTCGGGCACTACGGGACTTCGGTTAGAATATCCGTAATGTCCGGGGTCAATCATTATTTTTATCAAATTTTCTCCTTTCTGCCTTTTTCCCTTGAAATATTATAACAAAAGACCGCCCTTTTTACAATCGGCGGTCTTTCTCAAATATGCAGTTGTATTTTTAACTATTCGTCAAATTCTAAATAAAGTCGCATTTTTCTCCCGTTTTTTTCGCAATCACTCGTCCGTTGGTTGTTTCGACGAGTTCGGATAAAAACTTATCGGTCTGTTCCAGACGTACCGAAAGCGACATAAAAACGTCGGTTCCAAAGTCGCTGTCGTCGACCTTTGCGCCGTATGCCGACACGATAGGCATTATCTTTTGGTAATCGGAATAGTTAGCCTTTATCTCAATCAGCGAAAAATCACCGACTTCGGCTATTCCTGCCTCTTTTACAGCGCCCGAAGCCGCCGCAGTATAAGCGCGGACCAATCCGCCCGTACCCAAAAGTATACCGCCGAAATAACGAGTCACGACAACCACAGCATCGGTAATCCCTGCTTTTCTTATAGAATCAAGCACGGGCATACCTGCAGTTCCATGCGGTTCGCCGTCATCCGAAAAGCGTTGCGTGTTCCCCTCGCGAAGCACGTAGGCATATACGTTGTGCCTTGCGGCAGAATGTTTCTTCTTCACCGCGTTTACAAAGGCAACCGCCTCAGCTTCGGTCGTTACGGGTGCACAGACACCTATAAACTCGCTCTTCTTTTCGACTATTGTAAATTCAGAATTCGTTCGAACGGTTGTATATCCCATTATCAGTTACAAAATTCCTTGTAAATCGCCTTGATAGCACGGGTAAACGCACTTTCGTCAACACCGATGATAATGTTAAGTTCGCTACTACCTTGGTCTATCATGCGGATGTTGATGTCTTTCTTCGCAAGAGCGCTGAAAATACGTGCCGCAGTACCGGGAGTACCTGCCATGTTTCTACCAACAACGGCAACAAGACCCATCGATTTATCGATGTGGATATGGTCGGGATTTACCGCCTTTTGAATAGACGATGCAATGTCGTATTCCCTGCCCCTGATGTCCTCGGAGTTGATAACGACACACATGGTGTCAATACCAGAGGGGAGATGTTCGAAGTTGATGTTAAGGTCTGCAAACACCTTCAAAACACGCATACCGAAACCGGGTTCTTGGTTCATCATGTCTTTTTCGATACGGATTACCGAGAAACCTTTTTTACCTGCAATACCGGTGATAATATCATCGGTGCGGTATCCCTCGGTAGAGGTGACGATAAGAGTTCCCTCGTCTTCGGGACGGTTGGTATTGCGGATATTTATCGGAATACTTGCAAGTTTTACAGGGAAAATACTGTCCTCATGAAGAACAGATGCGCCCATGTACGAAAGCTCGCGAAGTTCGCGATAAGTGATAATCTTTATAGGTCTGGGGTTTTCGATAATGCGCGGGTCGCACATAAGGAATCCCGAAACGTCGGTCCAGTTTTCATATATGTCCGCCATTACCGCACGTGCAACGATTGCACCTGTGATATCACTGCCACCGCGAGAGAAGGTCTTAACACTACCGTCGGGGTTAGAACCGTAAAAACCGGGGATAACGGCATTCTTCTTGCCCGAAAGACGTTCCGACATAATAGTGTTGGTCTTTTGCGCGTCAAACTTACCCGATTCGTCAAAGAAAATCATCTCTGCCGCATCGACAAATTCATAACCGATGTAATCAGCAAGGATAATACCGTTCAAATACTCGCCTCTCGACGCAGTATAGTCGAGCGTAGTACCCTTTTTAAGATTTTCGCGGATAGTTGCAAATTCCGCTGTCAAATCGGTAGAAAGATTAAGTCCCGAAATAATATCGAGATAACGCTTCTCTACTTCGGCAAAGTCGCTTTCCCAACACTTGCCCGACGCGCTCTTGTTATAGCAAGAGATAAGAAGGTCGGTAACCTTCGTGTCGTCGGAAAAACGTTTGCCGGGTGCACTGGGCACGACAAAACGGCGCGATGCTTCCGCGCGAATGATATTTGCACTTTTTACAAATTGCTCGGCAGAAGCAAGAGAACTACCGCCGAATTTTACTACTTTCTTTTCAAATAATGTCTTCATAATCACATTTCCGCATATAAAATTTCAATGGTATTCTACCACAGCAAAAAAGATATTTCAATACCACTTTTCAACAAACAAACGCCTTCTATTACAATTATATGCACAATTTTGCCCGAAAGCCTTGACAAAAATGCCCGTTGTGGTAGAATATTTAAGCGTTTAGCTTCCACGAAATACGCAAGTCATGTCCGCCCCCCCTACTTGCAAAACGAGATTATTTCAAAACGAAGTGGTCCGGCGTATTTTAATAAGCCTTGGCGCAGGAAAAATGCGGTGGATTGAAAAAATCGAGTTGCAGCAGTAGAAATCTACTGCAAAACGAGAGTTGTTCAAAACGAAGTGGTCCGGCGCATTTTAACAAGCCAAACATTTGCCTCCATAGTTAAATGGATATAATAAACCCCTCCTAATCGTCAGATACTCCTTGCGCCAACTTTTGCATAAACTGCGTTTTATACAGAAAAATTCAATACCACGCCTGCATAGTTAAATGGATATAATAAACCCCTCCTAAGGGTTAGTTATGGGTTCGATTCCCGTTGCGGGTGCCACAATTTATCCCCGAAAAACCTTATTTTTCGGGGACCCTGACCACTGAATTGCAATGCTTTTCGGTGGTTTTCCTTTCGCTCAATATTTGTTAGCATCGCTTTTGGTATAATAGATATAACTATCACCAAAAATGAATAAAATTCACGCAAAATGTATTTTCTGCTAACAAATTCATCCCGAAAATCGGCTCAAAAACGCCATTTTGCTAACAAATGCCAACAAATGCTAACAAATTTTAATATCTATTATACTTTTGCCAACAAATTTGGTGGGAGTTTGGAATGCTAAAAAATGCTATTGTAAACGAAAAACAATAGCATTTTTCTTTTTATATAAGCTGATTCATACTTATTCTACTATCGGCAAAAACTATTGTAAAATGTTATGTGGAGGTAGAAAGTATGAATAACAGAATTATCACAAGCGATATGATTCGAACTTTTGGAGTTGAACTTAAAAATGACGAAAAATCCATTGCAACAGTAACCAAATATCTGCACGATATTAAGTATTTTGCCGAATTTGCGAACGGACGGCAGATCGACAAATCCTTGACGCTTACATACAAAGCCGCACTTGAAAAGGATTATGCAATCGCAAGTGCGAACTCTATGATCGCGGCGCTGAATGCATTTTTGAAATTTATGGGTTGGACGGACTGCTGTATAAAGCAGTTCAAGGTACAGAAAAAGGCTTTTTGTTCCGAGGAGAAGGAATTGACGAAGTCGGAGTATATCCGCCTTGTAAATACCGCAAAACAGAAAGGCAACGAGAGGTTAAACCTTATTTTACAGACGATTTGCGGAACGGGGATTCGTGTGAGCGAATTGGAGTTTATTACCGTTGAGGCGGTGCACAAAGGCGAAGCGGTGGTTTCCTGCAAAAACAAAACCCGAACGGTGTTTATCGTTCGGGAGTTACAGAAAAGATTATTGAGTTATATTAAATCCAAAAAAATCACATCGGGATGTGTTTTTGTTACAAAGAACGGCAAGCCTATGAGCCGATGCAACATCTGGCGAGAGATGAAAGCATTGTGTAAACAAGCCGGCGTATCGCCCGACAAGGTGTTCCCTCACAACTTACGCCACCTGTTCGCCCGTACCTTTTACGGTATTGAAAAAGATATTGCCAAACTTGCGGATATTCTCGGGCATACAAGCATCAATACCACACGCATTTATATCATCACCACGGGCGCAGAACACCGCCGTAAAATAGAAAATATGCGCTTGATAATTTAGAATATCACATAATGCAAATTATGTTGTAAATAATTGCATATTCAACATTTGATATACAAAATTAAAAATAAAAAAGGCATAACAAACTAAGCCCTTGAATAAAAACGTCAAACAGGGCTTTGTGCGTATGCCTTTTTTATGTAGAATATCGTCTTTTTAGGGCAAAAATATTGAAAATCTGTTGAAACAATGGTATGATAAACAAGTATAAATATAAATTTATTTCATGATACACAACATAATTTGCATTATGTTGCATTACACAGTAAGGAGAATAAAACTATGGCTACAGAAAAGAAAATGACGGGTTATCCGTCTATCGACAAACCTTGGTTAAAATATTATCCTCAGGAATTGCTTTCGTCAAGACCTTCTTTCAACAACATTTTAGACAGAATAAAAATCGTTTGGCAAAATCCGAATGAAACCATTATCAATTATTATGATACCGAAATCAAGGCTGGCGAATTCTTTAACAGAATAGAACAAGTTGCAAATTCCTTGGTTGCTATGGGGCTTAAAAAAGGAGATGCCATTGTTGCTTCCCTTGAATGTGTCCCCGAATACACCGAACTGTTATTCGCTTGCGAAAAAATAGGTTGTTGCATTAAGAATATCATTGAAGATACCGAAATTATAATTGATTTGATTAATAAAGATGAAACTGTTTCGTTGTATATCGCTCCGGATTACATTCAATCTTCAGATGCCGAGCAAATCTATAATAACACCAAAATCAAGAATATAATTACTATAGATCCCTTGTTTTCTTTTGATAAAAACATCAAATTGAGAAGTAATATTGCTGAACTTATTGAATCAAAATACCATGGCAATAAAAGCAACAACACTAATAGTATTTCTTGGGACGAGTTTTTAGAAAAAGGAAAATCCATAGACTGCTTCGAATTAAACCAAGAGAAGAACATAAGATTGTTTTCTGGTTTTACAAGCGGTTCCACAGGTGAACCTAAAGAAGTGATACACTCTACCGAATCTGTTTTGGGCATGATTGGTCAACTTTCGATGATGCCTTGTTCTTCGGGAGAGCGAGAACTATGGCTACATACTATTATCCCACCAGTTATTGTATCGGTAGTAACTGCTGCTATATGCTATCCTCTTGCCGACGGAAAAATTTTAGCATTAGACCCATATTGTAAAATTGAAGATTTAGACATTGAAATGATGCACTATAAACCAAACGGCGGAATACTCGTACCTCAATTCGTTAATGTGCTTGTAGAATCAAACAGAATACCTGAAGATTATGATATGAGCCATTATAAAATGTTCGGTTTCGGTGCAGAGCCTCTTTCTAAAAAGTATGTAGAAAAGGTGCAAACATTTTTGGACAAGCACAATTATAAAGGTCCTCTTAGCGCAGGGTACGGTCAAAGCGAAGGAGGCTCAGGCTTTACTGTTGCATACGGCAAGGATATGATTTTGTCAGGCAGTGCCGGTATGCCCTATGTTGACACGGTGATTTCTATTTTTGAACCCGGTACAACAAACGAATTGAAATACTTTGAAGTTGGCGAGATTTGCAAAAGCGGCGCAGGTATTATGATAGGCTATTCGGACAAGGAATTGACCGACGAGGTGTTGAAAATCCATCCCGACGGAAATCTATGGCTCCATACAGGCGATACAGGATATATGACACCCGAAGGGCTACTTTTTGTACTCGGACGAAAAGGATTGAATATTTATCCCGACAAAATGGTTTTCCCTCTTGGTGTAGAAAATAAAATTCTGGCATTTGATGGAATTAAAGATGCGGTTATTGTTTCGGGAACCGATAAAGAGCATAGTGGATATGAAGTACCATATCTGTTTGTTGTATTAGAAAATAAGCAAAACGAAGAAATGATAATTAATGGATTGAAAGAATATATCAAAACGGCGCTTGCAGAAGAAGAACAACCCAAAGACATATTCGTTATTGATAAAAAGCCGATGAGTCGTTTTAAAATAGATAGAAAATTCTTGCAGAAAGAATATGGATTGATTTAAGGAGAATAAAACTATGCCTACAGAAAAGAAACTTACGGGTTATCCGTCTATCGACAGACCTTGGTTGAAATACTATACAGAGGAACAAATCAATCTTACTTTACCCCAAAGTACTGCCTATCAGTATATGCGTGAGTGTAATCAAAACAATTTGGATGCTTATGCTCTTGAGTATTTAGGCAAAAAGATTACATATCGTCAACTTTTTAAAAACATTGATATTGTTGCGAATTGCTTGTTGAGTATGGGTATAAAGAAAGGCGATATTATTACCTCTTGTCTTGCCAATATGCCAGAATCCGCTTATTTGATTTATGCCGCAAATAAGTTGGGTGTAATTATAGATTTGATTGACCCATTTACTGTAAATGAAACAATGGCGAATTACTGCAACAATACACAAAGCAAAATCGTGTTCACACTTGATATAGCATACAAAAATGTTGAAAAATTACCCGAAAATACAAGCATTAAAAAAATCGTGCTTGTTTCTCCTGCACAGTCTATTAAATTGCTGAAAACATTATTGAAAATTAAAGACTCTGAAACTAAAAAAGCCTATAAGGGCAAAAATGCTATTTCGTGGGATGATTTTATCAAGAACAACATTGTCGATTCCAACAAGTCGCCAGTAGATTACGAACAAAATCAACCTTTTGCAATTTTACATACGGGCGGTACAACCGGTATTCCTAAAGGGGCTTTGCTTTCGGTAGATAACGTTAATTCACTTGCATCGCAGTTTAAAAATTCTCCGTTAGAAATGAATAATAGTGAAACCGCATTAAACCTTATGCCGCCTTTTGCGGCCTATGGTTT
>JAZRUB010000008.1:0-10342 GCA_045652305.1 Eubacteriales bacterium | reverse complement strand
CCCTTAACGGCGACAAGCTTCCCGAAAGCTTTAAGTTTGTTAAAGAGGGCATGACCTGCCGTCTTTGCTCTTACAAGGACAACGTTTTCTCTGTTGAACCCCCGATGTTCGTTGAGCTTGAGGTTACCGCTACCGAACCCGGCGTTAAGGGCAACACTGCTACCAACGTTACCAAGCCCGCAACTGTTGAAACCGGCGCTGAAGTTAAGGTTCCCATCTTTATCAACGAAGGCGAAGTAATTAAGATCGACACCAGAACCTGCGAATATCTCGAAAGAGTATAAAACGCTTCGCTCTCGAATAAAATCTGCGATTTTATTCGTTTTTAAGATGTTCGTGCGCTCGCGCCAAGTTTGTGCGCGTCGCTTTGCTCCTTGAACAAACTTGCGAACATCATAGGAGTTTTTTTCAAGGCACATGTCCTTGAAAAAAACAAAATCATTGCATATTTATAAGCGAAAAACATAATCCTAAACTAAAAAGGAGAATCAGAATGAACGTTTCCGAAAAGGCTGCATATATCAAAGGACTTATGGAAGGCATGGACATCGACACTTCTAAGGGTGAAGGCAAGATTCTTGCCGCTATGGCTAACCTTCTCGAAGACCTCGCGCTTTCGATTCAAGACCTCGAAGACGAAACCGCTAATCTCAACGATTATATCGAAGAAATCGACGAAGACCTCGGCGCAGTTGAAGAAGATTTCTACTGCTGTGACGATGACGATTGCGATTGCTGCGATTGCGATGACGATTACGATTACTGCGACTGTGACGATTGCGACGACGACTGTGATTGCTGCGATTGCTGCGAATGTCTCGAACTCGAATGCCCCGCTTGCGGCGAACCCGTTTATATTGACGAATGCGACGTAGAAGAAATCGACGAACTCGAATGTCCTTCCTGCGGTAAGGTTCTCACACTTGTTGAAACCGACGCAGACGAAGACGAATGCGAGTGCGATTGCGGTTGCGACTGCGAATAATCGCTAACGCTCTCGACTGAAAATATAGTTTTCGGTCAGTTATTATTGTATTATAGGTATAAAAAGCGCTGTTGCAACTTCGCGACAGCGTTTTTTAGGTGAAAATATGAGTATCAAAAGAGAAATTATTGACGTACATACACATATTTGGCCCGACAAGATTTCCTTACGTGCGGCAGACAACATAGTAAATTACTATTCTGTACCTCGCCAAGGAGATGGCTCTGTTGACGGTTTATTTGCTGGTGCAAGCGGATTTGACAATATACGTTTTGTAATATCTTCCGCTACCCTCAAACCCGACAAAGAACATGCAGAAGTCGGCAATAACTTTCTAATCAACACTGCTAAAAACGATTCTCGTTTTATTCCGCTTGCCTCTTTTCACCCTGAAATGGGCTTTGACGATGCCGTAAGCGAATTAGAGCGTTGCAAGCAGTTAGGCGCAAAAGGTATTAAGTTACATTCCGACTTTCAGCGTTTCTTTATCGATGCCCCCAACGCCATGGAGATTTACAGAGAGGCGGCGCGTTTAAACATGCCTATTCTGTTCCACGTAGGCGACAAGAACACCGATTTTTCTACTCCCAAGCGTGTATGTAACATTATTGAAAAACTGCCTGAACTCACCGTCATAGCGGCACATATGTGCGGTTACAGCGTGTGGGACGAGGCAGAAGAATATCTTATCGGCTCGCCCGTATACACCGACACGAGCGAGGCACTTTTGGGCATGGACGAACGCGGTTTGTACCGTCTTATAGAGAAGCACGGTGTTGAAAAAGTAATGTTCGGTTCTGACTATCCGCTTTGGAACACCGATTTCGCCTTTGAACAGATTGAACGTATTGGATTAAGCGAAGCCGAAAAGTCGCTAATCTATGCCGACAACGCAAAAAAAGTTTTCGGTGTTTGATCTTTTTATTTACGTCAAGAAACTTTTTGAAAAAAGTTTCTTGACAATCTTCAAAAACTTTAAATAACAACAAATAATCCAGAGTGAGATAAACGAAGTTATTTTCAAAGAAAAACGAGCGTCGTCCTACAAATGTAGGACAGTGGAAGTTTTTCTTTGAAGTGTTTGAAAATACAATATAATTAATTCATTATAAAAATTAATCATGCTTCCTGATTTTCAAGAAGCATGATTTTTATTTATAATATTCTTTCAAACACGTAAAGAACGAGTTTATCCGCGCTCTGAGAAAACAAAAATACAACGGTTGTTACACCGTTGTATTTGTTGTATCTTGTAGATAGCAGCTTATCTAAATTTACGCTTACGAGCCGCTTCGGACTTCTTCTTGCGCTTTACGCTGGGCTTTTCGTAATGTTCTCTCTTACGAATCTCAGCAGGTACGCCGCTTCTGAGATAAGACCTTTTGAATCTACGGAGAGCACTATCGATGGTTTCGTTCTCCTTAACTCTTACCTCTGCCATTTTAAACCCTCCCTTACATCGGTTTCCGAGGAAATCGCATCTATTGGGGACATTATATCAAACATTTCGACACATGTCAACAAAAGAATTAACAATTTCTGATAATTTCGTTAAAATTAAAGAGCTTTCTTTGCGGTTTCAACGAGAGATGCGAATGCAGCCTTATCGTTGATTGCGAGTTCGCTCAACATCTTACGGTTGAGTTCGATACCGCTCTTTTTGAGACCGTACATGAAACGGGAGTAGTTGATACCCTCAATCTTGCACTGTGCGGAGATACGGGTAATCCAGAGAGAACGGAAGTCTCTCTTCTTCATCTTTCTGCCGGCGAAAGCGTAGTTGCCGCTCTTAAGAACAGCCTGCTTTGCCATCTTGAAATGCTTACTCTTTGCGCCCCAGTAACCTTTGGCGAGTTTGAGCATTTTATTTCTTCTTTTTCTGGTTGCTAATGCACCTTTAATTCTTGCCATCTTTCAAAACCTCCGTCAATTATTTATAAGGGATCATTCTCTTAAGATCATCATAACGAGCATCGCTTACGTAAGAAGCCTTACGGAGTGCTCTCTTGGTCTTGCTGGGTTTAAGACCGGTCTTATGACGTTTACCGGGATGATTCATTTTAATCTTACCGGTTGCGGTAAAGGAGAAACGCTTTGCGGAAGCCTTGTGTGTTTTAATTTTTCCCATTGTTATAATTCCTTTCGGTTATTTTGTTTTTTTAGGTGCAAGTATCATCGTCATGTTTCTACCATCGAGAAGCGGTTTCTTTTCGATAACTGCATTCTCTCCGCAGCCTTCGGCAAAACGGTCAAGCAACTGAGCACCGAGTTCGGTGTGTGCCATTTCTCTACCGAAGAACTTAACGATAACCTTAACTTTATTTCCCTGTGAGAGAAACTTCAACGTGTGATTAAGCTTAGTGTTAAAGTCGTGAGTGTCTATACGGCACTTAAGTTGTATTTCCTTAAGTTCGATAACCTGACGTTTTTTACGCTGTTCTTTTTCGCGTTTTTCCTTTTCGAAGCGGAATTTACCGTAGTCCATAATTTTGCACACGGGGGGTACAGAATCAGGAGCGATTTCAACAAGGTCGAGTTCTGCCTCGTTGGAGAGACGGATAGCCTCGGCAATTTTCATTACGCCAAGCTGATTACCATCCGCGCCGATAACACGGACTTCACTTGCTTTTATTTCTTCATTAATTGCGGAAGAAGGTTTAGTGGCGATGAGAGGACACCTCCAAAAATAATTTGCTTTTTACAAAAAATAAAGCAAAGCAGACAACCCGCTTTGCACAATCAAAAAACACTTACGGCATAGTTATACCGCAGTTGGATATTGACCGTGCTCGGCTTATTGCCGCAGGGTGAGAGCAAAGCTCTACTTCTTTGTACCAACAAATATTACCACACAAATTCACCTTTGTCAATATCTTTTTGTCAAAAAATCTCTGGCACACAATATTTTTCTCACATATACTGTTTTCGAGGAGGAATTTATTATGCCAATGCTGTTTTTGAGTCCGTCAACACAGGAATATAACATATACTATGACGGAAGCGGAAGTGAAGAATACTACATGAACCTAATTGCCGACTATATGGAGCCCTACCTTACCGCAAGCGGAATTACCTTCACACGTAACAATCCCGAAGGTTCTGTAGGTGACTCGGTAAGACTTTCAAACGCAGGCGATTATGCATTGCACCTCGCACTTCATTCCAATGCCTCGGGTTCGGCAAATTACGGAAGACAAACCGGAAGCGACATATATTATTATCCCACAAGCATAAACGGCAAACGTGCTGCGGATATCATTGTCTCAAACCTCAAAAAAATCTATCCCGACCCGCAAAAAGTCCGTGCACTTGCAACGACAAGCCTTTACGAGTTAAACAACACTCGTGCTCCCTCGGTTTTAGTTGAACTCGCATACCACGACAATGCAACCGATGCCGAATGGATAAAAAACAATCTGCAAGCAATCGCAGAAAACCTCGCTCAATCGGTTGCGGACTATTTCGGAGTTACGCTTGTAGACCCCAACCCTACTCAAACCGGCACGGTCGTTACAGACGGCGGACGTTTGAACATCCGCAATGCGCCTAATCTGAACGGAACTATAGTAGGTCAAATACCAAACGGCAGTACAGTTCAAATAAAGGGGCAAAGCGGAGATTGGTATTTGGTAACATATAACGGAATAGAAGGTTACAGTTACGGTGCGTATATCAAACTGAAATAATCCCTATAAACACACTGTCGCAGGTTTTTACCTGCGACAGTTGAATTTTTATGAATATATTACGATGCGGCATCGAGTTTAAACTCGATAGTATGCGACGAGCCGGAGGTCAACGTTCTATTGAATCTAAAAACAGTAATAACAACCGTATCACCTGCGCGGTATCTTGAAAGAGCATCCGCCAATTCCTGACGATTGGTAATCGTAGTACCGTTGAAGTCGGTAATGACGTCATATCTCGAAAGTCCTGCAACATATGCCGCACTGGTTACATCTATATCAGCAACAAGTACGCCCTCGGGATATTCACAGTTGGGCCTCATTCTGAAATAATCCAAACCGTCTTCAACATCATATACGGTAATACCGATTTGAGGAGTCGCAACCGCTATATCGCTATCGCCTATATCCTCTCCTGCAATAAGCTTTTGAAAAATATCAATCGCACTTGTAATAGGAATAGCAAAGCCTATACCCTCGTACTGCTCGTCAACGAGCTTCATAGAGGTGATGCCGATAACATTACCTGCCATATCTATAAGCGGACCACCGCTATTGCCGGGGTTTATAGAGCAGTCGGTTTGAAGGAGTGTCATGGTCTTGATAACCTTGCCGGAATCGTTGGTTATATCGATATCACGAGCAATTCCGCTAATGATACCACAAGTCATTGTTCCCGCAAGCGTTTCGTCAAACGGTGTACCGATAGCAACCACGTTTTCGCCTATAACAACTTTGCTCGAATCGCCAAAACTCACTTGCGAAATATTTTCTGCATCGATATGAAGAACAGCTATGTCGGTAGTGGCATCGCTTCCTACGATTTGAGCAGAATATTCATCGCCGTTATAAAACACAACCGATATCTCGTCGCCCATTTCTATAACGTGATGGTTTGTTGCAACGTAACCATTTTCCGAATCGATTACAAAGCCGCTTCCGATAGAATAAGGCTGTCCTTTGTATTTTACTCTTATGGTGCAACAAGCAGGAGCGCATTCGTTATAAATTCCGCTCAACGTAGTAGAAAGGTCTATATTTATATCGGGCGCAGTTTCAAACTCCGGAACACTCGCATCAGGGTCACGCGAATAATCGAGCGGATTTTTGTTGTCAAGCGGTTCCTTTCTTCCGCCATCTCCCAGTTCAGACACATTCGAAGCATCAGACGTTGCCAAAGCACCGCTATTCTGTTGTGCAAAAAGCACACCTACCACAGCAAGAGCAATCACGCCTACAATAATTGCTATTGTAACAATAGTTTTGAAGGGCTTTCCGTTCTTGTTGCCGTTATTATGCTCTGAGCCGTTCCAATTATATGAATAATCGGGACGATTGTCGCCCATGGGGGGCGTTTGGTTGTTGTAATTGAAATTGTTATCTTCCATTTATTAGCTCCTATATTATTTGGTAAAAGAATATATCATTACCCTTAAAACACACTTAAACATTTTATTTTTAATTAAGTCTTCTCGGCACCGGCTCTACCAAAGCGGTTGGGAGCGTAAATCCAAACTCGGTATATTCACCGCTTACCGAATCAACGTATATTTCTTCGCCGTGATTGCGAATTGAAGTTTGTGCGATATAAAGTCCCAATCCCGTTCCACTTTTATCGAGTCCACGTGAACGGTCGGTTTTATAAAATCGTTCAAAAACGTGCGGAAGTTCATCTTTCGGAATTCCACCGCCGGTATTGCGAATTACAAAACGTGCCTTGCGTTTTTTTCTGCCGTCAGCAACGGTAGAAACCGATATAGAGATTGTGCCCTTTTCGGGAGTGAATTTAACCGCATTATCCATCAGGTTGAATATTACCCTGTGAATAATATCTTTATCAGCATTGACGTATACGTCAGCCTCGCCCGTTTCAAAGGTTATATCGATATTCTTCTTGTTTATTTTCGATTCTAACGATATAAGAACCGTACGTGCCGTTTCGGACAGATTGAAATCCGAAAATTTTAAATCGGTACCGCTTTCAAGACGCGAAACTTCCAAAAGCGTATTTACAAGCCTTGAGAGACGTTTTACTTCTTGTGAGATGATATTAAGGTATTTTTCGTGATTTTCGGGAGGAATTGTGCCGTCCAATATACCGTCAACAAATCCCGAAATGGTCGTCATCGGGGTACGCAGGTCGTGAGAAACATTGCCCAAGAAAGAGTTTCTTACCTCATCGATATGCTTAAGCGAGACCGACATATCGTTGATTGCAGCTGCAAGCTCGGCAACCTCATCTTGTCCCGTATATTCGATTTTTGTATCAAATCGACCTCTGGAATAACCCTTTGCAGCCGAAATAATCTCGCTCAAAGGCTTTGTGGTACGGCGAGAAATAACGTAAAGCGAAACCATTGCAGCAAGAAACATCCATAATGCAACCGTTATTGTAACCATGGTAATATTTTTTGTAAAAACCATGCTTCCGTAGTCGTCCATGCTTATCAAAACGATAAACGGAACGTCTTTTACATACGAAACGTGATAATCGTTCAGGCGAGTTTTATCAAAAAAACCGTCCACGTTGCTTATGGAATAGCTTTCCTCGGTATAAATCATTGTGGAAAGAGCCGCTGTAGGAAGACTGTGTTTTTCGATTTCAAAAGCATCGTCAGACGTACCGACAAGCTCTCCATTCATGTCGAAAACAAATATTTCGGCACTTGTGTTCTGAGCCGAGTAATCCAAAAGTTTTTGAAACCCGTTTTCTTCCTCAAACGCGGTATATAGTTTGCTGTAATCATTAGCTTCGAGATAACTGTCGATAACAATCGAAACCGAGCCGGCAGATATATTCATAGCGCTACTTTGCATATTATAGCTATCTATCGAAACACGAGAAGAAACCGCAAAAAGTATTGCAGTAATACAAACCACCAATATAACGGTGAATGTCGCAAGATATTTGCTGAAAATGCTTTTAAACACCGTTACCTCCGCATTAATTGCTTTTTGAAATTTAATCTTCCCATATTTTAACATATTTATTATAACATTACAAGAGAATGAATCAAAAACAATAAAATTTTACGATTTCATAAAAAATAACCGCATCCTTTGATTTACAAGGACACGGTTATAATTTACATCAAATAATCTCTTTTTGAAAGTGCAACACCGAAAACAGAGGTAATTACCACAAGAGATATCCAAAGAATCTGCAACGAATCATCGCCTGCGTTGGGAGCTGTTTCATCGGGTTGGTTCGGTTTTTCGTTAATCATAAGTATACGTCCGTCGCCCAAAGGATTGCCGTATTGCTCTGATGTTATTGTTTGGTCCAAATGGTTAATATAATACTCGATAAGCATTTCGGCATCGGTCTTTGGTCCGACATAATCAATAGTTTTCGCATCCGAAAACATCTTATAACCGCTTTCCTGCAACATATAACGAGTTCCTGCAAGAGTGTAGGTTTTATCTAAATCTATTGCCTCTCCGCTGACGTAAACATTTTTAACACGTCGCGGTGCACCATCTTTTATGGAAACAAAATCGCCCAATTTGTCTGTTACAACAGGGGTTTCTATATAAGTATGTACCTCAAAAGCAATACCTGCAACGTGCGGAAAGCTTCCCAACTCTTCAGGGACTGCGCTTACGCCGTATTCCAGCGCATCGACGATTTGCTGGCCGCTTACTTCAATAACGCACATTTCGTTATTCCAAGGGTTGACGTCCATAATTGCTTTTCGGTTAATAACACCTTGATTGATTTCTGCGCGTAACCCTCCGCCGTTTACAAATGCAATGTCCGCACCTGTAACTGCCTTATAAGCGTCAGTAACAAAATCGCCTAAATTCGTTTCGGCTTTACGTACTAAACGGTTGCCGTCTGCATCATTAAGTACAAGCTTGACTTCGGAAGCACCAAGTTCTTCAAAAAGATATTCGAACTCTGCATTGTATGCATCTATTTTTGTTTTTATGGTATTATATGCCGACTTCGCATCGTCCGAAAGTTCATCGATTGTGACAGTATCGGGATTTACAAGTTGTGTTTTTATACTTCCGTCAGAAGATACAGTAAGCATACCGAAATTAGCAAACTTTGTTCCGGTCGACGTGAGCATGACGTCTTCCCCGTATGCGTTTTTGCACACACGGCTTTCAATAACCTCATGTGCGTGACCGTCTATCAGCGCATCGATGCCTGTTGTATTTTCAATAACGTCAATCGAACGCCATCCCTCGGTAACACCCGAAATGCCCAAATGTCCTACAACAATTACCTTTGTTGCACCTTCGGAACGTGCATTATCAACGGCAGTCTGGATAACCGAATAGAAATCATCTTCCAAAAAGCTGTAAATAAAGTTGCCGTTTTCATCCTGAAAATATGCAGGAGTAGATTTGCTGTATGTTTCGGGAGAAGCAATACCGATAAAGGCTATTTTTTCATCGCCGAACTCTTTTATTGCATAGGGCGCAAAAACGTCTTTTCCGTTTAAAAGGTCTTTAAAGTTGGCACATATATATTCGTAGTTTGCCTCGTTGCTTGAAATCTCAAGCAAACGCTCAACCTTATAATCGAATTCATGGTTGCCGGGAACAGCATAATCGTAGCCAACTTCGTTCATTATGTCAACCACAGACGCGCCCTCGGTAAGCGAACCTATCATCTCGCCTTGAATCGCATCGCCTGCATCGACGGTTATAACGTCAAATCCCTGAGCGATAAGCTCCGCGCGATATGCGGCAAGAACCGAATAGTCGTTGATAGCAGAGTGAACATCGTTTGTATAGAGCACTACTATTTCGCCGTTTGTTTCGGCATTGACCGTCAAATTCGATGTAAAAACGAAGCAAAATACAAACAGCATTGCTATAAGCAGAGATGAAAATCTTTTAATCGTATTCTTCATATTTCCTCAGAGTTATGTAAACTTTATTGTTTGTTGTTTTCAGATTGTACTATTGCGCGTAATGCATCCATACGTTCGTCAAGTTCGGCAGAAAGTTCGGCACACCTAAGAAGTTCTTGTTCCATGTGTTTATCGAAAGTGTGGTCTTTTTTGTATTTTAATTGATGTTCCAAGCTCGCCCAAGAATCCATGGCTATAGTGCGAAGTTGTATTTCGACTTTCATAAGTCGTTTTTCATGCGCCAAAAATATCGGAACAGTAACAATAAGATGCAAACTACGGTATCCGTTGGGTTTGGGGTTTGCGATATAATCTTTCTTTTCTACCAGATTTATATCATCTTGTTTAAGCAACGCATCAACAAGCATATAAACGTCATCGGGAAACGAACATATAACACGTACCCCCGCAACGTCGTTGAGATTTTTCTCTACCGATTGAACCGAAACGGGAAAACCCTTGCGTGTTAGCTTCTCACGCATACTTTGGACACTTTTCAAACGGGTTTTTATGCTGTTTATAGGGTTGCGGTCCAAACGAAGAGAAAATTCCTCGTTAAGTACATTAAATTTCGTTTCTATTTCCATTATAGCGCATCGATAGTACGCCATGAGTTTTTCAAAATCATGCAACATCGGCTTGGCGTGTTGAAACACGTCGTCGCTGAAAACATCTTTTAATTGCTCTATTATTTCCTTTTCACTGAAACTCATATTTATCTCACTTCTTACTAATTCAACGTATCAAGTGCGTATGCAAATATCTCGGCATGGTCGCCAGCAAGAGGAGAGACACCGATTTGC
>JAZRUB010000007.1:0-14135 GCA_045652305.1 Eubacteriales bacterium | reverse complement strand
AAGTAGCAACCGAAACAACCATCTTGGGCGAAACGTCCATGAGGTCTATCTTGGATGCCTCGAATTCGAGAATTTCATCTCTGTGACGGGCAACTATCTTACGGTTGAGGAAGCAACCGTTTTCATCGATAGGTTCGTTAGCGGTAGCAACAACGTATTCGTCTTCGACATCTGCAGAAAGGTATACTACCTCCTTGGTTACGATGCCGTTTTTAACAACGCGGTAAAGCGCTTCTATAAATCCGAACTTGTTTACCTTTGCATAGGTAGCAAGCGAGGAAATAAGACCGATGTTAGGACCTTCAGGAGTTTCGATCGGACACATTCTACCGTAATGGGTATAGTGCACGTCACGTACTTCGAAGGATGCTCTGTCACGCGAAAGACCGCCGGGACCCTGAGCCGAAAGTCTTCTCTTATGGGTAAGTTCAGCCAAGTGGTTAGCCTGGTCCATGAACTGAGAAAGCGGGCTCGAACCGAAGAAGTCGCGGATAGCCGAAACTATGGGACGGATATTGATAAGCGACTGAGGAGTAACAGTATCGATATCCTGAGTAGTCATCTTTTCCTTAACAATCTTGTCCATACGGGAGAAACCGATACGGAGTTGGTTAAGCAAAAGTTCGCCTACCGAGCGCAAACGACGGTTACCCAAATGGTCTATATCGTCGGTTTTGCCTACGCCGTGATAGAGGCAGATAATATAGTTGACCGAAGCAAGTATATCTTCGATAGTGATGTGCTTGGGTATAAGTTCATCACGAACCTTGTTACAAGCTTTTGCAAATTCTTCGGGGTCGGAAAGACCAACTTCGCCAATAACTCTCATAAGAGGGTCGATAGCTACGTATTCTTCAAATCCGAGAATTTCATCGGAAATGCCGGTTACGGCAGAAGCATCTACCATGCGGTTGGTAAATACCTTAACCTCAACCAACTTTTCGTCTTCTTCTACGTTAAGCCAAACTTCGCAAACACCTGCACGTTCGATAGCTTCTGCTTCGGAACGCGAAAGCTTTCTGCCTGCTTCGAAAATAACCTCGCCGGTTATGGGAGAAACGGCATCGCGAGAAAGGGTCTGACCTACTATACGTTTAGCAAGTGCTAACTTCTTATTAAATTTATATCTGCCGACCGGAGAAATGTCGTATCTCTTTTCATCAAAGAAAAGATTGTTAATAAGGATTTGCGCGCTTTCGACGATAGGGGGGTCGCCGGGACGCAATTTGCGGTAGATTTCTTTAAGTGCTTCATCAACAGGGTTGGTCATGCCACCGGTTTGGATAACACGGTCAACCTCCTGAAGCATAGTATCCTTTTCGAAAGTAGCTTTGAGAAGAGCCTCGTCGCCGAACTTTTCAAGGATGGCTTCGTTAGTTCCCAAACCGAATGCGCGAAGCAATACGGTTATCGGAATCTTACGGTTTTTATCAATACGTACATAAAATACGTCCGAATTATCGGTTTCGTATTCGAGCCACGCACCACGATAAGGGATAACGGTTGCGGTTAGCAAATGTCTTCCGGATTTATCGTCGATTGCATCGTAATAGATGCCCGGCGAACGGACGACCTGAGAAACAACGACACGTTCTGCGCCGTTGATAATAAACGTACCGCTGTCCGTCATAAGCGGGAAATCGCCCATGTAGATTTCCTGCTCCTTCACTTCGTTGGTGATTTTGTTCGTAAGACGTACAGTCACCTTAAAAGGAGTAGCGTAATTGAGGTCGCGGTCCTTGCATTCCTCAATAGTGTACTTGGGGGCTTCATCGAGAGAATAATCGACAAACTCAATAACAAGGTTACCCGAGTAGTCCGCCATAGGGGAAATATCCCTTAACACATCCCCGATATCTTTTTCGATAAAATCTTTGAAGGACTTCTTTTGTACTTCAATAAGATTGGGGATTTCGAGAACCTCATCGTTCTTGGAAAAAGACATTCTGAGGTTTTTTCCGAGAAGTCGTTCTTTCACCATTTCAACCAATCACTCCATTCATTTTCTCCGCCGCATTACGGGCGGGAATATCCACGGTGTTTGTTCTCCGGTGCGGAAAAAAGACGTTTTTTGCAGTTTACATAACAACATTAACGGCATATCTTCCGCATTATAATGCAGTTTATAACTATAACACCATTTTTTCTATTTGTCAAGAGATTTTTACTTAATTTCTTATGAAAATTCACAAAATCAAGTTATATTTTTGATTTTTTCGAATAATTGACATTTCTTTGGCTCTATTATATAATATTTAATGTAAAAAATCGCTTTCTCGGCTTTATGTCGTATTTTACCATAAAAAACAGAGGTGTTTCCATGCCGCGTTCCGCAAACCAAAAGAAAAAACTTTCCATACTGCGCTCGGTTTTGCTCGAACGCAGTGACGAAACACACCCTCTCACAATGAAAGACCTTATAAACGCTCTTTCCGCACACGGCATATCTGCCGAAAGAAAGAGTATATATAATGATATTGAAACCTTACGTGAACTGGGTTTAGATATCTGTACCGTTCGCGGAAAAACGACGGGCTATTTTATCGGAAGCCGTGATTTTGAGCTTCCCGAACTAAAAATGCTTGTCGATGCGGTACGCGCTTCGAAATTCATAACCGAAAAGAAGAGCGCAACGCTTATAAAGAAGCTCGCCTCGCTTGCCAACGTTCACGACCGCAAGGCGCTAAACCGTGCCGTTTTCGTTTCCAACCGCACGAAAACCGAAAACGAGAGCATATATTACACCGTCGACGCCATTCACGAGGCTATGGAAAACAACCTCGACATAACTTTTAGATATTTCCGTTGGACACATAACAAGCAAAAAGAATTACGAAAAGACGGAGAAAGATACGAAGTAAGCCCTTGGTCGCTCGTTTGGGACGACAGCAACTATTATCTTATCGGGTACGATTCCGAATCCGAAGAAATACGCCATTACCGTGTCGACAAGATGCTCGACGTCAAGCTTTCAACAACCGAAAGACGCGGCGAAGACGAATTTAAGAAATACGATATTTCTTCCTACTCGAGTGCAGTATTCGGAATGTTCGGAGGAAAACCCGAACGTGTTACCCTCTCCTGCTCGAACCGAGTGGCGAACGTCATGCTCGACCGCTTCGGAAACGACATCGCGATAATCAAAGACGGTTCCGACCGTTTCCGCATAACCGTTAATATTGTCCCCAGTCCCATATTCTTGGGTTGGGTGATAAGCTTTGGCGGTGAGGTAGAAATTGTGTCGCCCGAACAGGTCAAAACCGAAATGCAGAAGTTAATTGACAAAAAATAATCAAACAACAAGCTATTTATTTTCCGCTTCGCGTTTTTCACCTTGACAAACAAGTGTATATATAATAAAATCAACGGTAAGAAGTTATTTGGAGGATAATATTATGAACTATCTCATTCCCGTTGAAAAGGAAATTGACTTTTCCCGTGCCGAGAAGGCAATGATTTCTACATACAAATGGACAGAGGGCTATGCTCCCGAAGCGTACGCGCAACTCATGTACGTAGAGGGCAGAGGTTTTGCACTCCGCATGACCGCAATGGAAGCAAACCCCAAGGCCACCTATACCAAATTTGACGAACCGGTTTACAAAGACAGCTGTCTTGAATTTTTCGTAAGCTTTAACAACGCTAACGAAAAATACATGAACTTCGAAATGAACGCAAACGGCGCGTTCCTTGCCGCTGTTCGCACCGACCGCCAGAATAAAAAATCCATCAAAATGCTCGCACCGCTTCCCAAGGTAAAGGCAACTCGTGATGAAAACAGTTGGACCGTAGAAGTATTCTTCTCCAACGACTTCATCGGCAAGACCTTTGGCAAGTTCTCGTTCGCACGTGGAGAAAGCTTCAAGGGCAACTTCTACAAGTGCGGCGACGAAACCGAAATACCTCACTTCGGCATGTGGAATCCTATTGATTTGGAAAACGCAGACTTCCACCGCCCTGAATTTTTCGGCACACTTACCATCGAAGAATAATCAAACAGATTTTTTCACACTTCCCTTCCTTACGACATAATCTTTAAGTAGTGAAGGGAGGCATTGCAATGGGCTGCTTTGATTCGTTCTTCGGCAACAATAATTGCTGGATTATCATTTTGATTGCGGTTATCATCCTTTGCTGCTGCTGCGGCTAAAACAGATAATCAAAACATAAGGGACTGTTTTTACAGTCCCCTTGTTTTTATATAAATATCATTTTAAATGCTCTGTTTTTTTCCTTGCCAACTCCATTAAAGTATGTTATACTTACGATAGGTAGATAAACCATCTATGACGGTATTCAATCTCTAAATCAAACGCAAAGCAGCACAAGAACATTTGGACATTACAAAATCAAATACACCTATTTGGTCCCTCAAAAAATATTTTATAACCGAGGTCTATATGAAAAGCAGAAACAAATCCATGCTGTTTTTAGTGATTCTAATACTTTTACTATTAACGACATCTTCATGTACCAAGGCAAACGATAAATTTGATTATTATTCAAATGAAGAAAACTATATTGAAGTTACCGGAACAATAGATCATGTTGTCTTTGACGACGAAAATCAAACTCTGTATTTGGAATTTTCAGATTTATCTAAATCGCTTGATGACAATTGTTTCAAAATTGTTGGAGATAATTATTCTATTATAGTTGAAGACTTTAAGGAACATATCAAAGTTGGAGAAATTGCAACTTTCGTTACCGCTCCCAAATATTTTGGAGATGGTTACGTAATGCCAATCGTATCTTTGTCACTTAATGACACCTGTTTGCTCGAATACGAAAACGGAATCTTGAATTTTCTTGCTTATTTAAAAAATAGTTGATAACATTTTTAGCCGCACTTTTTAATGCGGCTATTTTTATTTGGTTTTTTATTCATTAAGACCTACTATATTCCGTTCGTAATAAAACAGATATTGCTGTGCTATGCCTGCGAAATCCCCGAAGGTTTTTGAATCGAACCCGATTCCGTAATATTTTTCGATAACACGTTTAACCCAAACGTCAACGGGGAACGCCTCGTAATATCCAAATCCGAAAAGAAGTACGCAGTTTGCTACCTTATCACCGACGCCCTTTATCTTTTTGAGTTCATTAAGTGCCGTTTCGTATCCGCACGACTTTACGTAGTCAAGCGAAACCTCGCCCGACACGACCTTTTCTGCCGCGTCAATGATATATTTCGCACGGAATCCCGCTTTTATGGGTGCTAAACCCTCTATCCCTGCACTTAAAATTCTCTCGGCTGTCGGAAACGAATAAACTCCGTTATTTTCCTCGCCCAAAAGAACACAGAGCGATTCGATTATCTTCTTTATCCTCGGAATATTGTTGTTTTGCGAGATGATAAACGAAATAAGCGTTTCCCAAGGGTCTTGACGGAAAATACGTATTCCGCTACCGACTTCCAAAGCACGTGTGATATTCTCATCCGATGAAAAAGAGCCGATAATCGCGCCGTAATCGCGCGAGAGGTCGAAATAATCATAAAAGCTCTTTTTAAAGGTTTCTTCATCAATATCGGCAAAAAACCAACCGTCTGCTTGCTTTTTGATATTCAGTTTTCGTCCGCAGGCGAACAAATCGTATTCATCGTCCGACAGTCTTGTAAAGCGGAAGCATTGTCCGCACTCGCAAGAAACGAACGGGTCGAAATTCGAACATTCGCTTATAAGCAGTCCTTTGTTTGTGTTTGTAAATTTCATGTTTGTTCTCTTGTATTTTTCGGAAACTTATTATATAATAAATCAAATCAGGTTTAAGGAGAATGAGTTTTGAAAGAGCATATATATACTATCCCTGTGACCGAAGCATTTTCGGAGCACAAAGACAGATGTCCCTTTTGTGCGATGGCAGAAAAATTAGAGCACAACGAGCTTGATATAATTCTCGGTGCGTCGATGATGGAGCCCGACGTAAGAAGCGAAACAAACGAAAAAGGTTTCTGTGGCAGACACTATTCCAAGATGTTCGAAATGAAGAACAGACTCAGTCTTGCGCTTATGCTCGAAAGCCATCTCGAATCGCTTAAGAAAGAAATAAAAACAGGCAACTTCCTATCGCGCGATATCGGTGCAAAAAGTGTCGAGCGTATTGACAAGCTTCAAAGCACTTGCTACATTTGCGACAGAATAGAGGATAAAATCTCAAAAATGTTCACTACGGCGGCATTTCTTTTTAATGAAGAAAAAGAGTTCAAAGCCAATTTTAAAGAAGTTCGTTATTTCTGTCTGCCCCACTACCGCGAATATATGCTTTCCGCAAAGCGCGTACTCGACAAAGAAGGTTACGCCGATTTGGTCAAAGCGGCAAACGAAAAAGTTACCGCATATCTTAACAGTTTAAAAGACGACGTTTCGCTTTTCTGCAAGAAGTTTGACTACCGTTTTGACGACCTGCCTTGGGGTGAATCCAAAGACTCGGTCGAGCGTTCGATAAAGTTTTTAAACGGTGAAGAAACTATTAAATAATTTATAAGGTTTCCCGATATTTTGGGAAACCTTTTTTGTTATGTATATTTTCAAAATTATGCATTTTTGGAGTTGACATAATTCGTCTAATTTTTATCGTTACGCAACCGTCTTTTCCACGGTTTCCACAGAGTTTTCCACATGCTTTATGCGAATTTTGCTTGATTTTCGGTTAATCCTTGCTGACTAATCCACATTTTCCACGTACTTTTCCACAAAACACACTAAACATTATGTCATATACATTATAAAAAACAGAGCGTTTTTTGACGTGAATAACGCAAAAATCTTGTAAAAATCCCACCCGAAAAATCACACGCCTTTTGTGGCAAATGCATTAAGATTTGTATCTCCGCGAACACCTTTTAAATACTCAAAATAACCCTGCGATGCTATCATCGCCGCGTTATCTCCGCAAAGTTTAAGAGGGGGCAAATAAAGTTTCGCACCGAACTTTTCCGCCGTTTCGGAAACGGCACGTCTTAAATGGGAGTTTGCGGCAACACCGCCCGCGAGAACGATGTTCATCGCACCTTCGCGTGAGAGTAAAAGTTCAAGACGTGTATTAATCGTGCGGATAAGCGCCGAAGTAAACGAAGCCGCAACGTCGGCACGAAATTCGTCATCCATTTCCCTACCGCGCTGAAGCTCGGTATGAACCAAATTTATAACTGCGGTTTTCAAACCCGAGAAGGTAAAGTCGTATTCCGCACCGTCTACACTACCCGAAGTAAATTTATACTTGTTTGCGTCGCCGACAGATGCAAGTTTATCCATCGCCGCACCGCCGGGATAAGGAAGTCCCAAAACTCTGGCGCATTTATCAAACGCCTCGCCTGCCGCATCGTCACGTGCACAGCCGATGAGTTCGTAATCGGTATAATCCTTAACTCGCATAAGCGAGGTATGTCCGCCCGAAACGACCAGTGCCACAAACGGAGGTTTTAAATCCTCATGCACGAGATAGTTTGCCGCTACGTGTCCGCGTATATGGTGTACGGGCACCAACGGTTTTCCCGTAGAAAAGGCAAGTCCCTTTGCAAACGAAAGTCCCGTAAGCAACGCGCCGATAAGTCCGGGTGCGTTCGTTACGGCAATCGCATCAATATCCTCTATCTTTGTTTCGGCTTGTAAAAGCGCGTTTTCGACAACACCGCAAATTGCCTCGGTGTGCGCTCTCGATGCTATTTCGGGTACAACACCGCCGTAAACAGCATGAATATCTATCTGCGAAGCGACTACGCTTGAAAGCAATTTTCTGCCGTCTTCAACGACAGACGCCGCCGTTTCGTCACAAGAGGACTCTATTCCGAGTATTTTCATATCTTTTTCTCCATTATCAGTGCATCTGTTCCGTTGTAAAAGCCTTTTCTTTTACCGACACAGACAAAACTGCATTTTTCGTAAAGCGAAATCGCCGATATGTTATCTTCGGCGACCTCAAGCGTTATATTTTCGCACTTATTTTTAACCGCGTGTTCAAAGAGCGAGTTCATCAATCCGTTTGCTATACCTTTTCTCCGATGATTCTTCGAAACGGCAACGTTCATAACCTGTCCCTCGAAAGCAATCATATACATCGATGCGATACCGCAAAGCGTATCTCCGTCAAATGCCGCTACGTAAACGGCATAATCGGGCAATGTGGATATTTGTTCCTTACTCCACGACGTCGAAAGGCATTCTTTTTCCAATTCGGCGGCAAGGGTTGCTTCAATATCGTTTTCTAATGCGCGGTAAACTATTTCACCCATAATCAATTCTGACCGTCGCCGACCATTCTTACGATAATATCGTTGGGGCAATATACCGTCTTGCCCATTGCATCGTCACGCAAGAAATATCTGCCGTTATATCCGAAAAACGAAACAAGGTAGTAAAGTCCGGGGTATTCCTGCGACAAAAGACGGATATAAAAATGGCTTTGAATATCGTCATAAGTAACCGGCACGGTCACCGATTCGCCGTTCATTATACTGTCTGCGACAAGCTTGCAAAGTGCCGTTTCGCCAACCGTCAAATCATCTCTCTGGTCTTCGGGGATATATTCGCTGTCTGCGAAAAATTGGTCTATACGAACCGTATTCGAAGCGTTATAGATAAACGCCGCGATAGGCGCAAATTCGGTAACGGTAGGCTCGTCAACCTCGGTCGAACGCATAAGGAAATAATATCCCTCGCTTTCGTAACACAGAAACTTCGAAGTATCTTCAAAATAGACCTTATAGTACACCGTATCGATTTCGCCCTCTTTTACCTTAATAAATTCCGATTCAGGCTCGATAGGATAAAGTCCCATAGGCGTTACGGGAACGTACTCTATTTCGGTGTTCGGGTCTACAAAACCGCCCAAGGTCATTTCGCCTCTGTTTCCGCAGGAAGCAAGTAAAAGTGTGCAGATAACAAGGCAAATTGCAATAAATTTCACTCTCATTTTAATATCCTATTTGTCCTAAACTGTCGTCGTTTTCTATCCAATCCTGTACATTATAGATAGTATATTCATCCTTGTTCTCGCGAACGATTACACGTGCGATTCCTGCATTTATAACCAGCCTTTTACACATCTGACAGCTGGTCGTACCGCCTACCAACTCGCCCGTTTTTGCATCGATACACGCAAGATAAAGGTCTGCGCCCAACATTCTTTCCCTTGCGGCAGAGATAATTGCGTTAGCCTCGGCATGAACCGAACGGCAAAGCTCGTATCTTTCTCCGCGAGGAATGCTCATCTGCTCACGCAAGCAGGATTTAAGGTCACAGCAGTTCTTTCTGCCTCTCGGCGCGCCTGCATATCCCGTAGAAACGATAACGTCGTCTTTTACGATTATCGCGCCGAATTTACGGCGAAGGCAGGTACCTCTTTCGGTAACCGTTTGTGCTATATCAAGGTAATAGTTAATCTTGCTTCTTCTTTCTTCCATTTTCTATATCCTTTTTATGTATTCTCTTTATTATATAATATCAGGCAACAAAAATCAACATTTTTCGGCTCACCTACGTTGATGGTTTATAAGTTGCTGTACAAGAAGCAAGTAAGACGAGGCGCACCGGAAAAAGCAAGGCGAAGGCATAGTGACCTATGTCAAGCTGCTTTTGAGGAGCAACGAAGTATTACGAAGCTTATTGTTCAGCAAAAAGTTTAAAGCAATGCGAAATATACCAACCTGTCACCGCCGTCGGGATAATCACCTTTGAAAGTTTTGGTATGCTGAAAACCGCACTTTTTCATAACCGCACGCATACGCGCGTTATTAGACGAAACGTCGGCATAGATACGCTTTAAGCCGAGTTTGTCCTTTGCATAGGATTTAGCAAGTGTAATAGCCTCGGTTCCGTAGCCTTTGTTTCGATAGGTTTCGTTAACAAGGAATAAACTCAATTCACAACGTTTTTCGGAGTAAACGATTCTTTCAAACGTCAATTCGCCGATAACCTCGTCGGTTTTTGTAAAAATGCCTACAGACGGATTCCATTCCTCGCGCTCGACACTTTGTTCGTAAAGCTTGTCCGCCACTTCTTCGTTGTATTCAAACGGAGTATTGTTTTCGGGCACGAACTTACGCCAAAGTGCGCGTGTTTCTTTTTGCGTCATAGTGCGCAAAACCAGATTTTTACCGTTTACTTGTATCATTTTTTATCGACTCCTTATATAATTCCTTTTATCTTAAGAAAATAAATCAAGGTTATTTGTATCAATAAAATTATCGGCATACCGTATTTAAATACCGCCGTTTTTGTCTTGTGCCTGAAAATTTGCATTGCCAAAAAACCGCCCAAAGCACCGCCGATGATACTTGAGAAAAGCAAAACGGATTCTCGTATCCGCCACTCTCTGTTCATCGCACGTGCTTTATCGACGGCAAATAGAACAAAGGTTAATATGTTTATTGCGAACAGATAGATTTGTATTGGCATCATATATTCCACTCCGTCATTTCCAAAACTTACGTCCCAAATATCTACACACGGTTTTTTTGTATTCTTGATATTCCACACCAAAAGCAGCGATTAGGTATTCTTCCTCAACATTCACGATTTGCAGGTGAAACATAAGAATCGCAACGCAAGAAATCGCAAACAACGACCAATTAAAAAACATAAGCATTATACCGATATAAACCAAATCAAAACCCAAAAACGCAGGATTTCGACTTATTTTGTAAATGCCGTTTTTCACAAGTTGTGTTTTGTCGGTTTTAGACACACCTGCACGCCAATTATCTTTCATAGTAAGTACCGAAGCAATGAAGACCAAAACACCAAACAAACCCAAACAAGCGCCGATAATCCTTACGGTGACAGGAAGTTTTGTCGTATTCAGAACGATGCTGATAACCTCAACGATAGGGGTGATTATACTTATAATCTTTATGGAAATCTCTATAATCTTTACAAGTCCAACCTTGTCTTTGCCCAGTTGGTCGGTCCTTATCCCTTTTTTATGTTGACTTATCATTTTTGCAAAATAACAAACATAAAATGAAGACAATATTAATACAGAAAATATTTGAAAAAACATCATTCACCTTTCGCGACACATATCTATGAAACTATTATTTGCTCAAGCACGCAACAGTGTCTACATGGGCTGGGTGGTGTATGCAACAGTATCACCATTCGACAAAACCATCTTTTTCTCTGTATTTGTTAAACCATTCGGCATTTTCCGTATGAACAGGGATGATTCTTTTTGGTTTTACATTTTCTATAAGTTTATCTATTGTATTGCTATCAGCATGGCCACTTGTATGTAGAATATGAACTTTCGCACCTTTGCTTTTCATAAATTCAACAAACTCTTTTGTTTGCGGTCTTTCTAAATAACCTTTCCACATACCATAAAACAGCACACCATTCTCAAATGATACCAATTCATTCAACTTCGATAAATAGTTCTTCATTGAACTTCTAACACACATTATAAATGGCGTTCTTGCGATTTCATTTTTGCCAATTTTAATAGCAGGATACTTTTTCAGCATTTCGTATTGTTTATCTCCGCCTGTCATAAATACCCTAACATTATCAGTTGCCATACCGATTGATGAGGTTATGTCAGCGGTATAAATATCCTCTAAAAATATTCTATTTGTCCTTTTTGCCACATTCTTTGCTGTTATAACCCTGTCAATATTCATCGCAGACATCATTATAAATGCTGGGCCTTTATGCTTATTCAAATATTCAACCGCAATTTCTTCTAATGTTTCTTCTTCTATATTTTCAATAGAATCCTCACGAGAAAGTGTTGTTCCCTCAATGATTAAATTATCTACACAAGGAACTCTATCTAACAACTTATCAAAGTTCATTCTGCCGTTTGCCCTAAAATCCCCTGTGTATAATGTTTTTTCGCCACCAGATTCAATTAAAAGCATGTATGAATCAAAAGCCGAGTGGTCGCATAAAATAGGAGTTATCTTAATGTCTTTAATCCGGATGATTTTTTCATTTTCCATAAGAACAGGGACAAACTTGATTTCAATATCTCTATAATCTTATGCTGCTTTCATTACCTTATAGGCTTTCTCGCCAATATAAACAGGTATATCAGAAAGCAAATAATCCACCAATCCTATGTGGTCTGAATGATAATGAGAAATAAAAACCGCATCACAATCTTTCTTGCCGCAAAAAAGACCATCAATTTGTGGCGTTTCTATTTCCTTGTCCTCATCTAATTCAATACCAACATCTAAAAAAATCCTTGCCTGAGCACTTGAAATTTCAATTATTGAACCACCTATTTGATTTTGTCCTCTGTGTATATGTATTTTCATATTTTCTTACTTATATTTGCAGAAACGAGGTACGCTTGATACATTGTGTTTATCAAATCAATCAAAGTAGCAATATCTTCATCATCACTAACAGGTCTTTTAATTAAAACCTTTATGTCATCGTTTTTGCCACCAGCAACTGCAAATTCGCCAAATTTTCTATTGATAAATGTAGTGAAAAGCTGGTTTAGTTTATCAAATGCCTTATTTAATTCTTCTCCTTGCAACTCTGGTTTATCACTGAAAAAGGTTCCTTTGTTTAAATGAAATTTGATTTCAACATTTTCTTTATTATAATTTTTCTCATCAATTAAAGGTAATCTTACAAACCAGCCTGCATTGCTAGACGACGAAATCTCTCTGTAGAAATCCTCTACATCTGTTTTCATTCCCAGTCCAAAAAACCTCCGTCTATTCTATCATTTTTGACAATCATATGAGAATTTTCCTGTTGCCATGTTATCAAAGCGTTAGCAAGTCGTTCTTCAAAAGATAACTTATGTTTTTGGGTAAAAGATTTTTCACGACAGTGATAAGCAAAACAACTACAACCAGTGTTCCAAAAATATCCTTAATTGCTCCCAAGATTGAAGCTACGGAAATTCCGTTTGCAAACATTTCTGCGATAGCTGCTATAATCGCAATAACTCCAAATATGCCTCCAAATACTTTTTCTTTAAAATCAAATTCATCCATATGTTATTCCTCCACGATATACAAATCATCTTGTTTTGTAATGTAATAAGGTTTGCTTTCAAGCATGCCCATAACCGTATACAAATGTGGTCGTTTCTCTAACATTTCTTGATATTGCTTACTATATTTGAAAACAAAAGGACAAGCAACTACTTTTGTATTAGCTGGTAATTCAAAGTCATCAAGCAATTTAGCGGCATCTACTGTTTTTAGATATGTATATCCTTCGAGAACACACCTCAACATAGTTTCATCACTAAAAGGCTTTTTAAGTTCCAAAACCCTTAAACAATTACCGTCATAAGAGAGTAAATCTATCTTGCCTGCAATATCAGTTCGTTTATTCTTTAGTGGTGTTTGGTAATCAATAATATTTCCTATCAAATTATAAGGAGTACCATTTTTTGATTGATTAAACATTTCCATTGCAATTTTTTCTTCCTCACGAGGAGTTGTTTCATCAAACGCTCCTGTATGTGTAGGCGTTTTGTATGAATCTTCTCTTGTGATTTTAGGAATACCATAGATATACTCATCCAAATTATCAATTAAAAATTCTGCAATAACTTCTGTATAATATTCGTTTGTATCTGTTGTTTTTCCACCATAATTGATAAATGGTTGTTTGTAAAAGCTCTTAATATCATCAAATGCTTGTTGGCATTTGTTAATAATCTCTTGTCTTGTATATTGCATTCTAACTACTTTTCTTTATCATTGCCGACATAGTAGCACACAGCACTCCACGTGATTTGTGTGAGGAAACATATCGACAGGCTGTATCTTATTCACCCTATATCCGCCTTTACGTAAAGCAAACAAATCGTCAGACAGCGTTTCGATATTGCAGGAAACGTATACGATTCGTTTCGGTTCGAGCTTGAGCATACTGTCCAAAAACCGTTTACTGCATCCCGAACGGGGCGGGTCGGTTATAACGACGTCGATTTTTTCGCCTTTTTGCGCCAAATTGAGCATAAAATCACCTGCATCGTCACAAACAAATTTCGCGTTTTCTATACCGTTTGCCGTTGCGTTAAAGATAGCATCTTTAACCGCTTCGCTATTAACTTCAACACCAATAATTTCACGTGCATTTTTAGCCAACGTAAGTCCTATCGTTCCCGTTCCGCAATATGCGTCTATAACCCTCTCGTTGCCACTAAGAGAGGCAAAC
>JAZRUB010000006.1:0-5714 GCA_045652305.1 Eubacteriales bacterium | reverse complement strand
AGAAAATGAAAAAGCACAGTTTTTGGCTGTGATTCCTGAATAAGGGGAGGGGATAAAAGTGCTTCTTGACAGATTTCTTCCGAGAATAGAGTTTGACTCATACGAGGATTTTAAGAAAAATTACAAAGTAAATGTACCCGAGAATTTCAACTTCGGATTCGATATAGTTGATGCTTGGGCGGAGCAGGAGCCGGAAAAGCGCGCATTGGTATGGTGCGATGACCACGGCGGTGAAAAGGAGTTTACATTTACCGATATCAAGCGCCTTTCCAACAAAACCGCAAATTTCTTAAAGGATTTGGGTATTAAGAAGGGTGACGTCGTAATGCTCATACTTCGCCGCAGATGGGAGTATTGGGTATGCGCAACCGCATTACATAAACTCGGTGCAACACTTATTCCGGGTTCACTTCAGCTTACCAAAAAGGATATCGTCTACCGTGCAAATGCGGCTAATATAAAGGCGATAATCTGTGTAAATGATGATTTTGTAATCGAGCAGGTTGAGAGTGCGTGGGAAGAGACCCCGAATCTTACCAATCGCATCATGGTTGTGGACAAGCGCGAAGGCTGGCTCTGCTTTGAAGATGAGATTGAAAAGTATTCAGACGATATGCTCGAATACTTTATTGACGCCATTGGATAATAAAAACAATAGTAAAAGACGATTCCGTTATAAAATACGGAATCGTCTTTTTTATCTAGTCATCCTTTAAAAATTCATCAAGCTTCTTTGAGAGTGCAGTTTTAAAAGTAGGAACGGCATCACGGCTAACCCAGCTTGACCAATAAGTATATCCTCCCAACGTCATTGAACGCGGAGTGGCTATGTAGTTATAATAACCGCCAACCTGGTCAACAGTAATTGTTTTTGTACCGGTGAAACGTGAACGCATCCAAACGGTCATATCAACAAGGCTTTCGCCCATTACTCCGACGAAAAGATATCCGCAAAATCTAAGTACGGGGATGTGTACGGTAACTTCATGTTTTGCGATTTCTTCTTTTGTGAAGCTCAATTCCTTACCGTGACACATAAAAGCGATATGAGGCAAACGCCAGTCGTCATCGACAATACGTTTAATTTCAGCAGGTGTTTTTCCGTCAAGAATAGCTTGTTGGAGTAACTTATTATGTTCTCTTCCCCTAACGCGGAACTCTTCCAAGTTTTCAAAATCGTAAGGAAAATCCTCTTTCATTGGGATTGTTATATCAAATGTTTCGGCTTTGAATACCTTTGACGTGTCAAGTTTGTGTGCTTTTTCGGCAAATTGCTTTCGAATCTCATCGCCGATTGATTTTGCAATGCGTTTACACTCGTTATCTGACGCTTCATACGTACATTTGTTGACGCAGTCCTTTTTCGTTGCAAGGTCACCGCAAGGACCGTTAATGTACATACCGACACCGCCGTATTCGGCTTCCATATCGTCGCTTAAATAACCCGTCCAGTCGTAATTAAATTTGTATTCCTTTAATCTATCCGGGTTATCGCTATGTTCGAAAAGCACACCAATATCGGGATGCGCAGCAAATCGCGAGACCGTGCCCAACGTTTCGCCTTTCATGTTCTTGAACATGAAAAGATACGCCATTTGGTCTACCGTATTGTCAAAATATATAGGTTTATCAAATACGGGCAATTTAGGTTTATATCCGCGCAAAAGCATTATATCGGGATTTTGAGTAAAAGCTTTACCCGATTCGTCAAATTGAATACCGCGCCAAACTGTTACGCCACCCAATCCCTCGATATACTGTTCACGATTGAACGAATAGTTCATGCCCATATCGCATTCAGCAACGTAAACTTCGCATTCTTCGGCGTTTGAAATGAGTTTATTTACTACTTCGACAGAACGGTCTATTAGTGCATCCATCGCAGATACGCTTATCTCTTCATAAAGCGGAGCTGCATGGATTTGCAGTTCATGATACCAAATTGATTTTTCGGGAATGCCTGTACGCTTGGCAACCTCCTTCCTCCAACGGTCAGCTTCTTTTGGGAAAGTTCCGTTAAAGTCAAAAGCGGCAATTAAAACCTTTTCATCGTCAGATTCAAGATACATAAAACGCCCGTAAAGATCGGTTCCGTAAGGCCAATACGCCTCGAACGTTCCTTTTGTAGACATTTTGTCAAAACTGCATTTCATAATTACAATTCCTTATAATTTAAAGTTTATCTGCTAATTCAAGAATTAATTTCTCGGTCTTTTCCCAACCTAAGCACGGGTCTGTGATTGATTGTCCGAATACGTGTTCACCTATCTTTTGCGCACCGTCTTCTATATAACTTTCAATCATTAGCCCTTTTACAAGTTTGCGAATATCTTTGTTCTGTCTACAGCTTGTAACCACTTCATTAGCAATACGAATTTGTTCAAGATAGCGTTTGCCGGAATTATTATGGTTGGTATCAACGATTACCGACGGATTTTCAAGTCCTGATGCAGAATACAAATCATGTAGCTTCAATAAATCTTCGTAGTGATAGTTGGAAACACTCTTTCCTGCGAAATCAAGATAACCTCTAAGGATAGCATGAGCATAAGGGTTGCCTTCACTTTTTACTTCCCAACCGCGATAAATGAAAGTATGGCTTGCTTGTGCAGCATGTATCGCGTTCATCATTACGTTAATGTCACCGCCTGTCGGGTTTTTCATACCTACAGGTACATCAAGTCCACTTGCGGTTAATCTATGCTGTTGATTCTCAACAGAACGTGCGCCGATTGCGACATACGCAAGAAGGTCGGAAAGATAGCGGTGATTTTCAGGATAAAGCATTTCATCGGCACAAGTGAACCCGTAATCTTTCAGTGCGCTCATGTGAAGCTCACGTATGGCAACTATGCCTTTATACATATCCGGTTTTTCGTCAGGGTCGGGTTGGTGAAGCATACCTTTGTATCCCTCTCCCGTTGTACGCGGTTTATTTGTATAAATACGCGGTATTATGAATATTTTATCGCTTACTTGTTCTTGTATTTTTCTAAGACGCGAAATGTATTCAAGTACCGGTTCACGGTGGTCAGCAGAGCAAGGACCGATGATTAATATAAATTTATCCGATTCGCCTTTGAAAATTGCTTGTATTTCTTCATCGCGTTGTTTTTTTATATTTTCCATTTCGGCAGAAACGGGATAATCCTGCTTTACCTGTTGTGGTATAGGCAGTTTGCGGTAGAATTGCATGTTCATAATTAGTTCCTCTTAACTTTAACGTTTGATTAAATAGTTTTACAATTTTTTCTTTTTGTCAAATCTACGTCTGCGTTCGGTAGAAAGACGCATCATATTACGCATTTCTTCCCTATCGCCGTCTTGTATCGTTTTATACAGTTTATCAAACGTATTTCTGTATTTATCCATTTGCGAAAGAAGGGCTTCGCGGTTTGATAAAAACAGTTCACTCCACATTTCATCATTTATATTCGCGATACGCGTCAAATCTCTGAATGAGTCACCTGTATATCGTTCCAAATCAGGCTCATCGCATGAGCACATAAGCGATACCGCTATACAGTGAGTAAGCTGCGATAGAAAGGCTATCATTTGGTCATGCTTCTGGGGAGATAACACCGATATTTCACGGAAACCCAGGGTTTCACCAAGGTCACCACAAAGTTCAACCGTATCAAGTGAATTCTTTTCGGTTGGCACTATAATATAGTTTGCATTCTTGAAGATGCTTTCATCGGCATATTCAACACCCGCAGTTTCCTTACCTGCCATTGGGTGCGCAGATATAAATTCCACACCCGTCGGGAGAAGCGATTGTATTTCATAAACAATACAGCTTTTAACTCCGGTCACGTCGGTTATAACGGTTTTCGGCTGAATAAGGTGTCCGTATTCCTTTATCCAATCAAGGAATATATGCGGATAAAGTGCGAAGACGATTATATCTGCTTCGGCTATTAGTTCGGCATCTACAAATGCAGAGCCTTTCTTTATAAGATTATGTTCTATTGCATAATCTATTGTAGATTGTTTCCGCGTGATTGCAGTTACGTAGTAGCCTTGTCTTGTAAGGCTTTGAGCATAACTACCACCTAACAGACCAAGACCTACAATGAGTATTTTTTTCGATTTATCAAGTGTCATAAATTTCTATTCCTATTCCAAGGGATTCTAGCATTTCAAAGAAGTCGGGATAACTTTTGTTTACAGCTTCTGCACCGTCAATCGTTCCGCCAACAAGTGTACATAAAACGGAAAGCGCCATAACTATTCGGTGGTCGTTATGTCCGCATAGTGCACTATCGGGTGCGATTAACTCGGCTTTGCCCACAACAACGTGATTTTCACCCACTTCGACGGGTATGCCGAATTTGCTTAGCTCTTGTGCCATAGTAGACGCTCTGTCGCTTTCTTTGATTTTCAACCTTGATGTACCTATAAATCTTGCACCGCCTTTTACAGACGCCAAAGCAAACATTATCGGCGCAAGGTCGGGGCAATCGGTCATATCGAAGTCTTTGCAGCCGTTATCAAGTGCCGAAAACATTTTTTTATATACACGGTCGCCTTGCTTTGATTCAGGAGATAGTCCGTTGACAGTAACGTTTCCGCCTATGAAATTAAACGCATCAAGGAAAGCTGCGTTTGAGTAATCACCCTCGACGGTAAAACGAGTGTTTTGATAGGTTTGATTGCCGTATATGATAAATCGATTTCCTGCACGTGTGATTTTTATGCCAAAATCATTAAGCACGCTTAAAGTAAGGTCAATATATGATGCGCTTTCGAATCTACCGGTAACCTCAACAATACTTATACCGTCAAGAAGCGGTAAAGCGAAAAGAAGTCCTGATATAAACTGACTTGAAATTTCGCCTGAAACTTTATAATTTCCGCTTTTCAAGACACCGCATACAGTAACCGAATCTTGACTCTTTTCAAACAATAGTCCTTGTTCTGCACATATAGATTCATATATCGACAACGGTCGTTCGAAAAGACGTTTTGAACCCTTTAAAGTAATTCTCTTTCCAGTTAGTAAACACAGCGGAATCAAAAAACGTAAGGTACTTCCGCTTTCGTTACAGTAAAGTACAGTTTCATCGGGTATTTCTTTTAGGTTCAAGCCCTTTAAATCAACACTATTCTCCGAAAGTTTGGCATTCGCTCCAAGCGATTTAAGGCAATTAAGTGTTGCGGATATATCGTTTGAAAGTGCAACATTTTCAACAATACTTTGATTAGAAAGCGCCGCGCATATTAAAGCGCGATGCGCCATACTTTTTGATGGCGGTGCAATGACTGAACCTACCGCTTTTGAAGGAGTTATTTTAACTTTCATTTTATTCTCCGAGCAAAAATTCGATTGCCTCTATATAGCCGTTAAAGCCGTGTCCGATAATTGTTTTTTCGCAAAACTCTCTAATATAACTTATTTGACGAAAATCCTCGCGAATTGAAACGTCGGAAATATGAACCTCAACAGTCGGAATATTGACAGCTTTAAGAGCGTCAAGTATTGCGATGCTCGTGTGCGTATATGCGGCAGGATTGATTACTATTGCATCAACTTTTCCGTACGCATTTTGTATTTTATCTACTATACAACCTTCGTGGTTTGATTGAAAAAGCTCAACTTCGTATTCTTTTTCCTTGGAATGCGAAAATATCATTTCACAAAGGTCTTTATATGTAGAATTACCGTAAACAGAGGGTTCACGAATTCCGAGCATATTGATATTCGGTCCGTT
>JAZRUB010000005.1:0-3494 GCA_045652305.1 Eubacteriales bacterium | reverse complement strand
TATGGAATATGCAATGCTCGATACACTTGTAGCCGAGTGTAGAAATCGCAATATCCACACAATTATCGGACACTATTACCCTACCGCGAAAAATAATATGGTAAGAAATCTTTTTGCTGATTTTGGATTTATAAAGGTATCCGAAGAACCCGATGGCACTACCGAATGGAAGCTTTCGACAGAGGGATACGAAAATAAAAACAACGTAATTAAAGTCAACACGGAGGAATAAAATATGGCTGACAAAATTATTGAAAGACTTAACGAGGTTTTCCAAAACGTTTTCGATGACGAAGATATAACGGTTGACCGCGATACCACAGCAGACGATATCGAGGATTGGGACAGCCTTGAGCATATCCGTCTTATCGCCGCTGTTGAACGTGAATTTGGCGTAAAATTCTCCATGAAAGAAGTTAGTTCCATGAAGAACGTAGGCGAAATGATAGATATTATCGCCGAAAGAGGATAAACCTAATAGTTTCCAAATAAAAAAGTTTCCCGATTATTTAATCGAGAAACTTTTTCTTTTATGTTATTAAATATTATTCGTAATCAACGAATATCAAGGGGTTAACCTGTTCGCCGTCAACATGAACCTCAAAGTGCAAGTGTGCACCGGTAGAAACACCGGTATTGCCTATCTTGCCAAGTTCATCACCTGCGGAAACGGTATCGCCAACGTTTACGCTGATAGCACTCATGTGAGCATAGAGTGTTTGAACTCCGTTGCCGTGGTCGACAATCACGCATAGTCCGTAGCCACCATAAGAATCAGCACGTACGACAATACCATCAGATGCCGAAACTATAGGTTTGCCAAAGCAATCATTACTCCAAATGTCTAAACCGCCGTGAGTACGTCCCCATCTTGCACCGAAGTACGAAGTAATAATACCGTCATACGGTTTGATAAACGTACCAAGAGATGCAACATCCATGCCGTTAGAACGAGTACCGATACGTACAACTTCGTTAGTAGGTTCAACCGTTACATCTAAAGAAACAAGTTCTTTATTAGTGGGAACACCGTCTATAGATACAACCTGATATGTTTCTTTTCCCTCGCCATCATAGCCTTTGGTATGAACATCCACGACACCGTCACGCAATGCATCGGTATAAACAGTTTTTGTTTCGTGTTCGATAACAACAGTTTCGCTATAAGTAGAAACCGAACGAACTGAAAGCTTTACAGGAAGAACATCGCCATTATAATCGGTAATTTCCGAAGCAACCGAGAAAAGCTTTTTCTTAGCAAGCTGGGACACTACGCCTTTAACATCGGTAAATGTTTCTTCGGCATATTCGCCTGAAACAACCTCAACCTTATTATTAAAGCTATTTTCTGCATTAGATTCTATACCAAGTGCCGAAACACGAAGCGAAAGAACATTATCCAAAGCGGTTTCAGCTTCTTCCGCAGAAGCGACAGCCGCAACAAAACAACCGTCGATATAAATGCCCTCGCCCTTAAGCATAGGGCTTTCCGAAACAACGTTTTCGGAAGAAACAAATTCCGATATTTCAGATATTTCAGTCACTTCTCCGCTTTCATTGCCAGCAAATGCAAAAATACTACAAAGTGCGACAACAAATGCAAAAATAGCGATTATCGATATTCTATATTTTTTGATGATACTAAGCGGTTTCGAATTTTCTGTCAAAAGAACAACCTCCATCGCATAAGCCACAATATTGCTCATACATAATACAACAAATTTGTGAACACATTGTGACATAATATTAAACTTTTCAAGAACGAACCATCGCACGGATTAACTATCGTTTGTATGAATACAAAAATAATGCCTTTAATAGCTTTTTTGTAGCAAAACTATTGAAAATTAAAACTTCGAGATGTATAATCTTCATATATGTTTATATAGTAATGAAAGGAGCATTAAAAATGCTTATTACACGCACACTTACCGATGCACCGAAAGCAAAGCCTGAAGGTCCTCTTGGTTTCGGCAAAATATTCACAGATCACATGTTTATTATGGACTATTCTACCGAAAAGGGCTGGCACGATGCAAGAATAGTTCCGTTCGGAAACATTTCTCTCTCCCCTGCAAGTATGGTTTTCCATTACGGTCAGGAAATGTTCGAGGGTATGAAAGCATACCGCGCTAAAGACGGCAAGATTCTTCTTTTCCGTCCTATGAAAAATATCGAACGTATGAACAACACAAACGTAAGAATGTGTATTCCTGAAGTAAATCCCGACGACGTACTTCAAGCTATCGAAGAATTAGTGCTTGTGGACCAAGATTGGATACCCACCAACCCCGGCACATCGCTTTACATCCGTCCCTTTATTATCGCTACCGACCCCTTCCTCGGCGTACACCCTTCACACACCTACAAGTTCATGATAATTCTCTCCCCTGTTGGTGCATACTACGCAAGCGGTCTTGCACCCGTTAAGATTTGTGTTGAAGATGAATACGTACGCGCTGTTAAAGGCGGTACTGGTTATGCGAAAGTCGGCGGTAACTACGCCGCTTCGCTCAAAGGACAAGAAAAAGCAGAAAAACTTGGTTATGCCCAAGTTCTCTGGCTTGATGGTATCGAACATAAGTACATCGATGAAGTTGGCGCTATGAACGTATTTTTCGTTATCGGCGACAAGATAGTTACTCCTAAGCTCGAGGGGAATATTCTTCCCGGTGTAACGAGAGATTCGGTTATCAACTACCTTACAGCAAAAGGTTACACTGTTGAAGAACGCAGAATCTCTATTGACGAGGTTTATGAAGCAGGTCAAAAGGGCGAACTTAAGGAAATGTTCGGCACAGGTACAGCTGCTGTTATTTCCCCTGTTGGTTTGCTCGATTGGAACGGCAATAAACTCATCATTAACAATAACGAAATCGGCACTATCTCGCAGATGCTTTATGATGAGATTACAGGCATTCAGTTCGGCGAAAAGAAAGATGAGTTCGGATGGAGTCACGAAATAAAGAGATAATCTCGGCAGAATACTCAGAAATTAATAGCGACGTTTTGGGCGCGGATGAAAATTCCGCGCCCAATAAACAGCAAAAACGAAGCAGAAACCCAATAAGACGTATGATAGAAGGCGGACTATTCAACCGCACTTTCAAGTCTATACTTTGGGCTTTTCTCGTGTCGCTTATTATATATATTATATCGCGATTCATTCCTGCTTTTGCAGAATTTTGGACCAAGTACCCTGCCCACGCTATACGTTTTTTACTAGCAAAATTAACAGGGTGGTTTCCCTTTTCCCTTGCAGAATGTTTACTGCTTTCTCTGCCGATTTTTGCTTTGGCATATATTATACTGTCGTTTAAATCTACAGCTAAAGACGATACCGACGAAAACTTTTATAGATTATTACGCCCACTATTTTCTTTTGTTTTGATAATCGTGATAATCTTTCTGTCGGCATTCGGTCCTGCTTACGGCAGAAAAACATTGGCGCAAAACCTTAATCTTCAGCAAAATCCGGTTTCTGCAGATGAGCT
>JAZRUB010000004.1:0-12229 GCA_045652305.1 Eubacteriales bacterium | reverse complement strand
CTTGGCCCCCGACTTATGGTTTCTTTTGCGGCATTATAGCCTGCATAGAGGATAAACAATGCGACGAGCAAGCCCACGTAACCGTCGATTAAAAGTCCCGTAAAGTGCGAAACGACAAGCGAAATCAAAACCGCAAGCGTTGCAAAGGTGTCGCCGATACAGTCGGAAGCAGTTGCTTTCATCGCTGCCGAGTCTATCTTAATACCGCAGGAACGGTTGTAGAAGAACATATAAAGCTTGACAACCATCGAAAAGACGAGGATGCACACAGAAACGATGCTTAATTCGGTCTGCTCGGGTGCGAGAATTGCGTTTATCGAGGAGGTGATAAGCTCGAATCCCATTACGAAAATGAGCATTGCCACGATTAAACCCGAAATATATTCGATTCTGCCGTGTCCGAAGGGGTGTTCGGGGTCGGGTTTTTTACCTGCAAGGCGGAAACCGACCATCGTTACGGCAGAAGAGCCTGCGTCGGATATGTTGTTAAACGCATCGGCGGTTACGGCAACCGAGCCTGTTAAGGTGCCGACAAAAAGCTTCAACGCAAAAAGCAGTACGTTAAGCGCAATACCGCAAGCACCGCAAAGAACACCGTATTTACGGCGAACTTCTTGGGATTTTGTATTGTCGCAATCCTTTATAAATATTTTCGAAAGGAGTTTTATCATGGTGTTTCCTCACACTTTATCTGTTTTTGAAAGGGAGTTTGTTCGATTTATTTCGACATATTTATATTTTATACACCTTGCTTGTTTTGTCAATACTTTAATATCTATGCACAAGAGTGCCTCTGTTAATCGGTCAAGTTCGGAAAACATAGTAATAAGTGACAAAAAAATATTGACACGAGGGGTGATAAATGTTATTATTATCATGTATGCATGTATACTTGTGTACTTAAATGAAAGGCAATGGAGGTGTCGACGCTGGGCAGAGTAATTTTTGTTACAGGATTTAAAGGCGGTGTGGGTAAAACCACCGTGTCTTCGAATATTGCTGCAACGCTGTACGCGCTTGGAAACAGAGTGTTACTCATAGACGGTGACTTCGGTATGCGCTGTATGGATATGGTCTTGGGGTTGGAAAGTGAAACGCTTTTCGATTGCAGCGACATTCTTATGGGACGTTGTTCTCCCACAGCGGCAATGTGTGAAGTCCACGACAGAGTCGGATTTACGTTCATTCCTGCGCCGATGAATCTTGAGGAAAAGATACCGAAAGAGGCATTTTCGGACCTTATCGCTCAGGTTCGTGACGATTTTGATTATATCATAATCGACTCTTGTGCCGAGATGACCGATTATTACCTCGCGTTTGCTTCTGTGGCTGACGAGGCGATAATCGTTACGTTGCACCAATCTACGTCGGTTCGCGCGGCGGAAAAAACCGCAATTCGTCTTTCGGCAATGGGTATTAAAAAACAGTCGCTTATCGTGAACGGCTACCGTCACGCGTATGCCGAAAAGGGACGTTTGCCCAATATTGTCGATATTATCAACCGTTCGACCGTTCGCTTGTTGGGCGTTGTTCCTTACAGCGAAAAATTACAGGCTTCTCAGGAAGCGGCAGAGCTTTCTTTCATGGGCAAACCGCGAAGGAAAGCAAGTCTTTGGGAGGCGGCTTTCTATAATATTGCAAAGCGCTTGACCGGAGAACGTATCCCGTTATTTGACGGTGTTGAATCACCCAAACGCCGTTCCTCTTATAAAGGAATAGTGCCTCAGACGGATAGAAAGAGGGAGGAAACGATTATATGAAGATTGCTATTATTGCAAACGACAAGAAAAAAGAGCTTATTACCGAGTTTTGCATTGCTTATTGCGGAATTCTGTCAAAACACAACATCTGCTCTACCGCTATTACGGGAAAGTATATTTCCGAAGCGACAGGGCTTAATATAGAAAAAATGCTTTCGGGTTCGCACGGCGGATTGGAGCAGATTGCATCGAAGATTGTTTACGAGGAAGTCGATTTGCTCATACTGCTCCGCGACACGAATAACGATGCCGAATATGCCGAAACCGAGCACAGCTTGGTGAAGCTTTGCGACAAATACACCGTTCCGATAGCGACCAACATCGCTACGGCGGAGGCATTGGTGCTTGCGCTTGACAGAGGCGACCTTGACTGGCGCGCAAATTTGAGGAATAACTCGGGCAACATTTAACAGCAGGAGTTTTTAATTTATGAATAAGATACAAAAGCCAAAAGGAACGCTGGATATTCTTCCTGCGGATATAGGAATTTGGCAATACATAGAAAAAGCCGTGCGTGAAACAGCACGCGTTTGCGGTTTTTCGGAAATAAGAATGCCTACCTTCGAATCTACCGAACTGTTTTGCAGAGGTGTGGGCGACACTACCGACGTTGTCGGCAAAGAAATGTATACTTTTATCGATAAAGACGGGAGCAGTCTTTCTCTCCGACCGGAGGGAACGGCAGGTGTTGCCCGTTCTGTTATCGAAAACGGACTTTATGCAGGTGCGATGCCGTTAAAGTTGTTCTATTTCTCTAACTTTTTCAGGCGCGAAAAGCCCCAAGCGGGCAGAAGCCGTGAATTCTGGCAATTCGGTACCGAGTTGTACGGCAGTTCGCTTCCCGAAGCAGATGCGCAGGTTATTTTACTTGCCGACAGCTTGTTCAAAAAGCTTGGACTTACCAAGGTTACGCTTCGCATAAATTCCATCGGCTGTCCCGAATGCCGTCCGTCCTACCGCAAGGCGTTGCTTGATTATTTCTCGCAGTATGAAAGTCAGCTTTGCGATACCTGCCGCGAAAGATTGCAAAAGAATCCGCTTCGCGTGCTTGACTGTAAGAGCCCTATTTGTTCGGGTATTGCAAAGGATGCGCCGAAAACACTCCAGCACCTTTGTGACGGTTGCGAAAGCCATTTTGATAAATTAAAGTCGATTCTTGACGATTGCGGTATCGAATATATCGTTGACCCGTCGATTGTACGCGGTCTTGACTATTATACAGGTACGGTTTTCGAATTTACGGTTGACTCCATCGGTGCGCAAAGTACGGTTTGCGGCGGCGGAAGATACGACGGATTGCTTTCTTCTATCGGTGGACCCGAATTGCCAGCTGTTGGATTCGGTATGGGCATAACCCGACTTATTCAGGCGATGAAAGACGAAAATCTGATTCCCGAGCTTGATTCGGGTTGCGATATTTATATTGCGCCTTTAGGTGAAAACGCATCGAACAAGGCGTTCGTACTTGCACAGAAACTGCGTGAAAAGGGTATTTATGCCGAAACCGATATTTGCAAGAGGTCGCTTAAAGCGCAGATGAAGTATGCCGACAAGGCAAATGCAAAGTTTGTGCTTGTAATCGGCGATGACGAAATCGAAAAAGGTATTGCAGAACTTCGCAACATGCAGACAAGCGAGAGGGAAAACATCGAAATAAGCATAGAAGCAATAATAGAAAAGATTAAATAGCTTCTTTACAGATTGCAGAGGTATAAAAATGGCAGAACTTTTAGGAAATGAACGCCGTACACATTATTGCGGCGAATTGAGAGAATCAAATATAGGCGAAACCGTTTGCGTAATGGGTTGGGTGAAAAAGGCTCGTGACTTGGGCAGCCTTGTTTTCGTTGACCTTCGCGACAGAACCGGTATTGTACAGCTTGCGTTTGACGAAAACAGCGAAAAAGCGGTTTTCGAAAAAGCGCTCGAGCTTAAAACCGAGTTTGTCGTTTCGGCAAAGGGTATCGTTCGCGAACGTTCGAGCAAAAACCCCGAAATACCTACCGGTAATATCGAAATTTTTGCTTCATCCGTACGTATTCTCGGCGAAAGCGAAACTCCGCCGTTTGACATTACCGACGACTGCAAAACAAACGAGGAATTAAGACTTACTCACAGATATCTTGACTTGCGCCGTCCTGTTCTTCAGAACAACATCATGTTCCGCGCAAAAGTTACAAAGTCGATTCGCGACTATCTCTGTGACGAAGGATTTATCGAAATAGAAACACCTATTCTTATAAAATCCACCCCCGAGGGCGCACGTGACTATCTCGTTCCCTCGCGTGTACACAAGGGTTCGTTCTACGCGCTTCCTCAATCTCCCCAGCTTTATAAACAGCTTTCTATGGTTGCGGGATTCGACAAATATTTCCAAATCGCGCGTTGCTTCCGCGATGAAGATTTACGTGCCGACCGTCAGCCTGAATTTACTCAGATAGATATGGAAATGTCTTTCGTTGATACCGACGACGTATTGAGAGTCGGCGAAGGACTTGTAAAACACGTATTTAAGGACTGCTTGGGTGTGGATATTCCCACTCCGCTTCCCAGATACACCTATCGCGAATGTATGGAACGTTTCGGCTCGGACAAGCCCGACCTTCGTTTCGGTATGGAAATAGTTAATCTTACCGAAGCTCTTAACGGTTGCGGTTTCCCTGTGTTCGCTTCTGCGATTGAAGCAGGCGGCAGCGTTCGCGCAATCAATCTTAAAGGTCAGGCGGAAAAACTTTCGCGTAAGGATATCGACAAGCTCGGCGAATACGCAAAGGGTTGCGGTGCAAAGGGTTTGGCATGGGTAAAACGTGCCGACACCGACAGCGGTTCGTTCCTTAAACACATGACCGAGGACGAAATGAGCGCAATTTACAAGGCAACCGACTGCGAAAAGGGCGATATACTCCTTATCCTTGCCGACAGCGACAACAACCGCGTGCTCACTCAGCTCGGACAGCTTCGTGTTGAGGCGGCAAACAGACTTAATATCGAAAGAAGCGGTTACAACTTCTTGTGGGTTGTTGAAATGCCGTTCTTTGAATACGATTACGAAAGCGGCGAATGGGTTGCAATGCACCACCCGTTCACCAGCCCCATGGACGAATGTTTGGAATACCTCGATTCCGACAAGGGCAAGGTTCGTGCAAAGGCATACGACCTTGTTTTGAACGGCATCGAGCTTTCAAGCGGTTCTATCCGTATCACCGACCCGAAACTTCAGGCAAAGATATTCGAACTTTTGGGACTTTCGGATGAAGAAGCAAAGGTTAAGTTCGGTTATCTGTTGGAAGCATTCCGTTACGGCGCACCTCCTCACGGCGGTATGGGTATCGGTCTGGACAGACTTATCATGCAGATGATTGGCGCAACAAGCTTGCGTGACGTTGTAGCGTTCCCGAAAATGCAAAACGCAAAAGAACTTATGACCGACTGCCCTGCAGAAGTACCTGCAGAAGCAATCGCAGAGTTGGGAATAAGTATTATTAAAGAAGAAAAACAAAACGACTAAGTAATTGTCTTTATATAAAGACATGAGGTAAGATAAATGGTAGAGATTACTGGCATCCGAAAAAGTTACGGCAATAAACATGCGGTAAACGGAATATCATTCGAGGTTAAGGAGGGCGAAATTTTAGGCTTCCTCGGCCCGAACGGTGCAGGAAAGAGTACGACTTTGAATATAATTACGGGTTACCTTTCCGCCGACACCGGTGTTGTCAAAATAGACGGCACGGATATACTCACCGACCCGATAAAAGCAAAGAAGGACATCGGCTTTTTGCCCGAAATCCCTCCGCTTTATCTCGAAATGACCGTACTTGAATATCTTAACTTCGTTTACGACCTTAAAGGCTGTAAACTTCCGCGCAAACAGCATCTTAAAGAAATTTGCGAGGTTGTTAAGATTTGGGACGTCGGTAACCGTCTTATTAAAAACCTTTCCAAAGGTTACCGTCAGAGAGTCGGCATTGCACAGGCGCTTATCGGCAACCCGAAGGTGCTTATTTTCGACGAACCTACCATCGGTCTTGACCCGCGTCAGATTATCGAAATAAGAAATCTTATAAAAATGCTCGGCCGTGAGCATACCATTATACTCTCTACTCACATTCTTCCCGAAGTTCAGGCGGTTTGTGACAGAATAGTAGTAATTAACAAGGGCGAAATCGTCGCAAACGAAAAGACCGAGGACCTTATCAACGCGGTTGAGGGCTCGAGAAAGCTCGTTGCGAAGATTGTCGGCCCCGAAGACGAGGTTTTAAAGGCGTTGCGTGGATTGGGCGGAGTTAAAACCGCCGACGTTATCGGCAAACGCGACACCGACAGTATAAGCTACATGATTGAATCGCAAGACAGAGTTGATGTCAGAAAGCCTCTGTTTCACATGCTTGCTTCAAAGGGTTGGCCGTTAATCGGTCTTGAGGGCATGGAACTGAGCCTTGAAGATATCTTCATGCGCCTTGTCGGCAAAGAAAAGGACAAAGAAACAAAGAAAGCTAAGAAAGGTGTGAAATAATGTTTGCAATATACATGCGTGAGTTGAAATCATATTTTCTCACACCTATCGGATATATTTTCTGCGGTATGTTTTTGGTAGTATCGGGCTTGGCGTTTGCCGAGTGTACTTTGCTTGCCGAAAGCAAAAGCTTGAGCAGTGTCGGCGAATACTTTTTGTGGATGATGTATATTTTCGCAATATTGCTTCCTTTGTTGACGATGAAATTGTTTTCCGAGGACAGAAAAACGAGAACCGACCAAATACTTTTAACCAGCCCTGTTTCGATATTCGGTATCGTAATGGGCAAATACCTTGCATCTCTTACGGTTTTTGCAACAACTTTCGTTGTAAACAGCTTTAATTTCGTACTTTTGTTTAAATACAGCACTCCTAATGCTGCATCTATTTTGATGAATATTTTTGGCGTATTTTTGCTCGGTGCGGCATTTATCGCAATCGGTGTATTGCTTTCGTCGCTTACCGAAAATCAGCTTATTGCCGCTGTTTCGGCTATGGGCGTTAATGCGGCTATGTTGCTTATAAGCCTTGTTGCAGGTAATATCGAATCGACCTTCTGGCGTACCGTTTTGAAATGGTTTTCGGTTGTCGACAGATTCGTTCCTTTTACAAACCAAATGCTTGACGTTTCCGCAATCGTTTATTATATAAGCCTTGCGGCAGTAGCGATATTCCTTACGACGCGCGTTATCGAAAAACGCCGTTGGGCATAAAGAAAGGTGGTTGAGAAAATGAACGAAAACAACAATAAAACCGCCTCCACCCGAGATAACAGACGTTATAAATACGGCTCTCTCTCGGCAGCATTCACTATCGTTTTTATCGCGCTGATTTTGGTTATTAACCTTGTATTTTCTTCGCTTTCGCTCTCGGGCGACTTAACGGTTGACCTTACGCAGGAGGACTTTACCTCTATCGGCGAGGAATCCGAGCGTCTGCTTACCGAACTCGGCAAAGACCTTGATATTACTATCACCTTTATGTCGGCACGCGATATGTTCGACCTTAAAGAAAACAGCTACAACGGCATTAATCTTACGGGTTTGGTGCGTGACCTTGCCGAAAATTATCAGCGTGTATTTGACGGCAGCGGTGACAAGGGCGTGGTAAAGGTTCAGTACAAGGAGCTCGACCAAGACCCCGAATTTGAACAAAAATTCCTTGAAGAATCGACGACAAAGCTAACCGCGAGAAGTGTTATCGTTCAGGGTAAACACCATTTCCGCGTACTTGACTTGACGGCGTTCTTCACACTTAACGAAGACGGACAGTACCATGCCTTCAACGGCGAATACCGTTTCACAACGGCTATGCTTCAAAGCTCGATTTCCGAAGCGCAGGTAGTCACGTTCACCTACGGCAACGGCGAACCGATTGGCGCAGACGGACTTATTTCGGCAAATTCCGACGTTGCGGGACTTGCTTCTATCCTTTCGGAAGCAGGTTTTGAGATTAAGACGGCAAACCTCGAATCCGAAGAAATCGACGAACGCACCGAAATTTTGATTACCTACGACCCGATTACCGACCTTACTACGGGCGAAACCGATAAAATCACCAAATACCTTGCAACGCGCAACGCGTATATGGTTTTTGTCGATTCGGCAACGCCTGAGCTTAGAAATCTTCAATCGATGCTTAGCGACAACTGGGGTATCGATTATAAACCGTTTTATCGCGTTACCGACGAAGAACATTCGCTCGGAAACTACAATACCATCAATATAAAATATCCCGTCGTTGCAAGCGATGACAGAAGCGGTTCGGCGGCTTAGCAGATACACAAAACGGTAGGCGACATGGGCGGAACTATTGCTACCGCAATGCCCGAAAGTGTTGAGCTTATCATGCGCGACGAGCTTACAAAAGACAGTTTCATAGTGGAAACCGTGTTGTCCTCTTATGAAACCGCAAAATCTTCTTACGAATCTCAAGTCGGCACAGAGGGCGAAATTCCTCTTATGCTTCTTTCGACAAAATACGGCTACGGCGAAAATAACGCTACCGAGTATTCCTACGTTATGCTTGTCGGCAGTACCGAATTTGCAAACAGCGCAAACCTTGTCGCTTCTACCTACGGAAACAAGCGTGTAATCCTTTCGTCTGCGCGTGTTTTCAGTTCGAACCAAATCGTTCCCGATATAGATTCCCGCACGTTTGGCTCTGCCGCGCTTGACATCGAAAACGGTACGGCAAAAACACTTACTTGGCTCATTTGTACAATACTCCCCGGCGCTATCATAATTATGGGCATGGTAGTGTTCTTCAGACGCAGACACTTATAATAGAATTAAGTTTTTGTTTTCCGCGCGGAGTTTCTTCGCGCGGAAATTCAACAAAGGAAGATTATTAAATGAAGAAACAGATTATAGTTATTGCCTCGGTTGCACTTGCGGTGGTGCTTCTTTTCACGTCGTATATCATCTTTTTCAAGGACGACGGCATAGAGGAAGCGACCGACCCGTTTTTCACTCTTACCGACGAGGTAAGGGAAAAACTTTCGGAGATTGACACCGACATAGAAATAAAGCTTTCGAAGTATGACGTTAATAACGTGAATTGGGAAACCATTTTCAGATATGCCGAGGTTATTGCCTCCGCAAACAAGGACATTTCGGTAGAAACGTCAAGCGAGGGTTCGTTTAAAGGTGTCGAGGTTATAACCGAAAACGGTAAAAAGGAACTTGAATTCGATTCGTTTTTCAAATATCTTTACAACGGTGTTTTATATGCGTTCGACGGTGAATCGTTGATTTCCAACGCTATTTTCTCGCTTTGCGGAAAAGAGGAGATGGAAATATCGCTTCGCGCGTTTGATGGCTACGATATCGACGGCGACAACGTAACCGCAAACGGTGCACCTTTTATCTTTCCGTCGATTCAGAGAAGCAGTATCGCTTTTCTTACCATAAAAAACGAACACGGTGAATATTCGATATACAAGGACGAGGGAAAATTCTATTTCGGCTCGTCGCGTGCCGTTTCGTATAACGACGAAATGTTCTCGCAATTAACCACCAACTGCCGTTACGCTGTTGCAATGGGCAAAATGGAATTGCCCGAGGGTAAATCGTGGGAAACCTACGGTCTTGACGAAAAAGCGCCCAAAACCGCACAGTACACGATAATGACAGATACAGCTTCCGACGGAACTTATATGCTTCACACCGTTTATATCGGTGAACTCTCGTCTACCGGCAGTTATTACTACGCGCGTTACATCGGCGGCATTTTCGAACCGTCGGGCGACAAGGACGAGGGCGATAAGCTTTTGCATAACTTGAGCAAGGATTTTATATATTTCCTCCCTGTCAGCTCGGTTGACGGCTCTATAAATATGCCCCAAACCGCAGTTATGAAGCCTACCATCATCAACCCCATAAACGGCAATGAGGAAATGCTTTCCATCGATAACATCAGAATCGACCTTTTCGGTGACGGTGTCAGCGCGATTGCAAAAAATCTGCTTGAGTTCAACGCTGCCGACAATCTGAGCGCGATTGACGTTTCTGCGATTACCGACGTTATCGGAGATAAAATTTCGGTTGACAATTATGCATCGTATTCTGACGGATGGCAAAAGCATATCGACGTTTTCGGTGCATTTACAAGCTCTAACGGCAAAGCGACCTATATCGAAGCGGCTCTTACAAGAGCTTCGAAGAACGGCGAATACAAGGTAAAATTCGGTTTGCTCAGGGACGAAGCAGGCGGTGCATATCTGCCGTCAAAGGTTACTTTGAGCAAGTCTTATGACGGAATCAACTATCTACCCATCGAAAACGGTGAAATTTCGATATCGCACTCCGACAAGTCGATAAAGCAATACGAGCTTGAATTTACCGACGAAACTACCGTAAAATATATCAAGGTTGCGTTTGACGTGCCTCAAAAGGCAAAAACCTACGTTGTTTTTGATGAAATCAGGATATACGTTGACGACGGTCAGGATGCACAGCCCGTAAGCGCGGTCGGCGGACAATGGAAGCTTACCGCACCTAACGAATATATCGCCGAGGGAATGAACTACTCCTACCTCGATATGTCCAACTTCAACGATTTTGTACAGAAGCTTACTCAGCTCGAGGGTGAGCGCGTTGTTGCCTGCGGTTTTACGAACAACGGCGATGCTTCGAGCATCGATACCGAGCTTTTGGAAAAGTACGGCTTGGCAAACCCCGACAAGCATTTCGCGTTTGAATATCAAGGCATAGTTACCGACCTTTACGTTTCGAAATTGAACGAAAACGGCAAATATTACGCATATTCCACCTTTAAGGGCGAGCTTAACGGCGTGAAAGTGAATGCGTCTACCGACGTTGTCGTTGAAATCTCTCCCGAGAATGCACCTTGGTTGAAGTGGGATATCGTAGAATATCTCGACCACTCGCTGTTCTCGATTTTCATAGTTGATATCACCGATATGCAGATTACTGCCGACGGAAAGACCTATGATTTCAAGCTCTCTACCGTAGACGGTGACCTTAAAGAAGTCAAGCTTGACGGCAAAAATTATGACGTAAAGAGCTTTAAGTACCTTTATCAGTCAATCATCAGCATAAAAATGCAAAGCGAGTACACCCCTGTCGAGGGCGAAACTCCTACCGAATACTTCCGTTTGAAGATTCATACCGAAACCAACTCACCCGAGGTTGTTTTCTATAGAGTTTCTTCGTCGAAGTGCTACTTCACTATCGACGGACAGGGAAGTTACTACGTACTGGTCGAGGACGTAAACGAAGCGCGTGACCGCTTGTTTGCTTACCTCAACGGCGAAATTTTGACGAAATGAAAAAGATAATTGCAATAATATTTGCGTTTGCTTTGCTTCTCTGCTCCTGCGGAAGTGACGAAAACATCCCCGACGCAGAGCAACTAACGGAGCTTTGCGATGCAATATCGGCAACAAATAACGAAAGCTCGATTTCGGGCAAATATATGCTCGAAATCACTTTCGGTGATGCTGCGACACTCTATTACGCGCTCGGAAACGTCGCATGGGACACAGAAAAAAGTACCGCAAGCGTGCTGTTTGACGAAACCTATTTAGGCGATTCAAGCGTCAGAGCAAACTATTTTTCCGACAAAAAGTTAATATCGGTTGACGACGGAGAGGTATTGACATTTGAACGTGACGCCGAAACGCTGTTTTCTAAGTTTCCCTACGCCAAACTGCCCGAATATTCAACAGAGCAGGGCGGAATAAATATAAATAACAGCGCAAACGGAAAGACGTTTAGCGTAAAACGTACCGACACGAAAGCGATTTGCGATATAGTTGTCGGCGGCGACATTTATGCGATAGCGAGTGTAATAAAAAAGCCTCAGCCCGAAAAGACGCAGTATAGCGAAACCGAATGTATCTACACCGTGTCAGACGGAAAAGTCGTGGGATGCAGATACGAATTTGACGTTAAGCTTTTCGACACTCCTGCGTATATCCCCGGCGGTTACAGCGTGCCCGAAAACGAGTATACTTTGGATTTGCACGTTGTGGCAAAGGTCACTTATGAAAAATTCGGTCGTGACGTGACGGTTGCCGAATATACAGAAACTTCTGATATGTCCGAAACGTCGGATAAATAAAAAAACTCTTGACAAAATATCGTTTTAGAGTTATATTGTTTTCAAGCAAGAGCTCTGCTTAATAAAAAATTAAAAACAAAACGGGGTGCTGTGTGTCATGGAATACACGGCTGAGAACATACCCGAGGAACCTGATGCGGATAATGCCGCCGTAGGGAGAATACGTCTTTTGTCGTATCAACTTAAGGTTGCAGAAGTCCCGAAAATGAAATTCATTTTTGGGACTTTGGTATTTTCCTGCCGGTTTCGGAAAGGATAATTAAAAGAATGAAAAACACAAAAACGGCAAAAAATTTAAGAGCACTTTGCGAAGCCGCAATAATGATTGCGCTTTCGGTAATTTTGACCTTGCTTCGCTTTCCGCCTT
>JAZRUB010000003.1:0-15012 GCA_045652305.1 Eubacteriales bacterium | reverse complement strand
AGGTTCATAGCACCCGAGGGACAAGCAACTGTACAACAACCGCAACCTTGGCAAACCGCAGGATTTACACTTGCGACTCTGCGAACCAAAGTGGTTCTGTCAGGCATACGGAATTCTTTATCTTCATAAGTAATAGCTCCGTAAGGACAAACTCTTTCACAGGAAGAACATCCGTTACACATCATTTCATTCGAATGTGCAACACAAGGGTTGCCAATCAATTTGTCTTTTACAAGCAAACCGATAACCTTAGATGCGGCTGCACCTGCTTGCGAAACTGTCTCGGGAATGTCCTTAGGACCTTGACATGCACCGGAAAGGAACACACCTGCGGTAGGGCTTTCAACAGGACGAAGCTTCGGGTGGGCTTCGGTGAAGAAATCGTTGGTGTCCATACTTGCAGTAAGCATGGTTGCAAGGGGACGAGCCGACTTGTCGGGCTCAATCGCTGCGGCAAGAACTACCAAGTCTGCTTCAATCTTTAATTGCTTGCCTGCAATAAGGTCGGAAGCCTGAACGATAAGTTTGTCACCTTCGGGACTAACCTTACCTACCATACCTTTGATGTAATGAACGCCGTATTCTTCAACAGCTCTGCGGTAAAACTCGTCAAAGTTCTTACCGGGAGTTCTTACGTCTATATAGAATACGTAAACGTCGGTGTCGGGATATTTATCGCGTGTAAGCATAGCGTGTTTAGCTGTGTACATACAGCAAATCTTCGAGCAATACTCCTTGCCTTTTTCGGCACAAGCATCGCAACGCGAACCAACACATTGAACGAATACAATCTTTTCGGGATGTTTTCCGTCGGAAGGACGAAGAAGTTTACCTGCAGTAGGACCTGCGGCATTGGTAAGACGTTCGAATTCAAGAGAGGTGATAACGTCTTTCGACTGATTGTATGCGAACTCGTCAAATTTATCCATGCTTATCGGGTTGAAGCCGGTTGCAACAACGATAGCGCCGTACTTTTCTTCGATAAACTCATCTTTTTGAGTGTAATCAATCGCACCTGCGTTACAAACCTTCGCACAAACACCGCACTTGCCGTTTTTAAGCATGTTACAGTTGTCGGGGTCAATAGTAGCAACCTTGGGTACTGCTTGAGCAAAGGGGATATAGATTGCGCGTCTTGTGTCCATACCGAGATTGAACTCGTTAGAGCAGTTCTTCATAGGACATTTTTCGGTACAAACACCGCAACCTGTACAAAGGTCTTCTTTGACGTAACGTGCCTTCTTCTTTATGGTAACATCAAAATTACCTACGAAACCCTTAACTTCGGTAACTTCGCTGTACGAGAAGATACGTATCTTTTCGTGTTGTGCAACGTCAACCATTTTAGGTGTAAGAATACATGCCGCACAGTCGAGAGTCGGGAAGGTTTTGTCGAGCTGAGCCATTTTACCACCGATGGTAGGTTTCTTTTCAACAATGTCAACTTCGAAACCTGCATCAGCAATATCAAGTGCAGTCTGGATACCTGCGATACCGCCACCAATAACCAAAGCACGTTTGGTTACGGGAGATTCACCCGGAGTAAGCGGTGTGTTAAGATTAACCTTAGCAACCGCTGCCTTACCGAGAATGATTGCTTTTTCTGTGCCGATAGGCATTTCTTTATGTACCCATGAGCACTGTTCACGTATGTTTGCGATTTCAACCATATAAGGGTTAAGACCTGCAGCAGCGGCTGTCTTGCGGAAAGTCGCTTCGTGCATACGAGGAGAACAGGAACATACTACAATTCCGGTAAGGTTGTATTCTTTTATCGCATTTTTGATAATGTCTTGTCCCGCTTGGGAACACATGTATTGATAGTTGGTGGAAAAGACAACACCGGGTTCGCTTTTCAATGCATCGGAAACCGCCTGAACGTCAACCCTGCCTGCGATGTTACTTCCGCACCAACATACAAAAACACCAATTCTTTGCATATCGTCTTTTCCTCCTTACTTAGTGTACTTTCTGAATGCACTTACGATAGCTTGTTGAGGCATATCGTCATCGAGCATTTCTGGAATATCGTTCGCTGTTAAGCGATTGTTGCCTTGTTTACGTATAGCGGCAAGACGTACAGCCTCAACCAATTTTGCGGGTTCAACGCCTCTCGGACACCTTTCAACACATGCAAAGCAGGTAAGGCATTTGTAAAGAGACTCGGAATTGAGTAACGGTTCAATATCACCGTTTTCAACCATATATACAAATTGATGAGGATGGTATTCCATCTCGTCGTATGCAGGGCAAGTAGCAGAGCACTTACCGCAACGCATACATTTTCTGGGATTGACACCGCTAATGCGTATCAATTCCTCTTGAAGATACTTTTTATTACTGCTCATCAGTATCCTCCTTTACTCCCAAAGCGTCTGCAAGAAGCTCGGTGATATAAACCACGGGAATCTCACAGCCACTCTTTTCAAGATTGTATTTGCAAAGCGGACAAGGGGTTACAATAACCTCTGCACCTGCGTTAATCGCGCTTGCAGTAACGTCATTGCTCTTTTTGTTTGCAAATTCAGGACTTTCCAAACGAACATATCCTCCGCAACATTCATTACGAGAGGGATATATTATGGGTTGACCGCCGATAGCGCGGATAAGGTCTTCTATAATCGAAGGATTTTCGGGGTCGTCCATGCGCATAACCGAATTAGGTCTTAAAAGCAGACAACCGTAATAAGCTGCAACCTTTTTGCCGTTTAAGGAGTTAACCACCTTTTCCTTGACTTTATCATATCCGATAACGTCGCGCAGAAGCTCAAGATAGTGATAAATCTTGGTTTCTCCGTTGTATTCGTCTTCCGCCATATAGCGATTGACTTTACCTGCAAATTCAGTATCATTCTGCATTGCGTAATTTGTTTGCTTGACAACGTTGTGACAAGCAGAACAAACCGTAACCAAATCGGTTTCTTTCTTCTGTGCCGCTTTAAGAATACGTACAGAAGAAAGTTTTGTGGCAACTTCATCTTTTGCGGTAGTGAAAACACCGCCGCAACATTGCCAATTTTCTATTTCTTCCAGTTCTGCGCCTAAAACAGAAGCGCATTTTCTTGCATAAACGTCAAGAATTTTAGCCTTGTTTTTAAGCGTACAACCGGGGAAGTAACTAAACTTCATTAACTAATACCTCCGGTTTTGAAACTCAAACCATCTGTTCGGGGTGGAATACTTCATCAAACTTTTCGCTTGTGAGGAATCCGAGTTCGACACATGCTTCTTTCAAAGAAATGTTGTCTTTGAATGCTTTTTTTGCGGTTTTAGCCGCATTTTCATATCCTATGTAAGGATTAAGTGCGGTAACCAACATGAGCGAATTGTGAAGATTATGGTGCATTTTTTCTTTGTTAGCTTTGATACCGACTGCACAATTCTTATTAAAGGAAACAATAGCCTCTGCCAACAATCTTGCAGATTGAAGGAAGTTGTAAATACAAACAGGCATGAATACGTTTAATTCAAAGTTACCTTGAGATGCAGCCATGCTGACAGCAACGTCGTTACCCATTACTTGAACGGCAACCATTGTAACCGCTTCACATTGAGTGGGGTTAACTTTACCGGGCATGATAGAGGAACCGGGTTCGTTTTCGGGAATGAAAATTTCGCCAAGACCGTCTCTGGGACCCGAAGCGAGCCATCTGATATCATTTGCAATCTTCATCATGTCACAAGCCAATGCTTTTATTGCACCGTGTGCGAAAACAAGTTCATCTTTAGATGTAAGTGCATGGAATTTGTTAGATGCGGTGATGAATTTTTTGCCGGTGATGTTGCTTACTTCTTCTGCAACTCTTTCTGCAAATCCTTTGGGTGCATTTAAACCTGTACCGACAGCGGTACCGCCGAGAGCTAGTTCGCGTAACGGCTCAACAGAACGCTTGATAAGCTCAACGTCTTTTTCCAAACTACTTCTCCAACCGCTTATTTCTTGGCTGAATGTTATAGGTGTTGCATCCTGCAAGTGGGTTCTACCGCTTTTTACGATACCCTCGTTTTCTTTTTCAAGACGGATAAAAGTATTTATTAAAGTTTCAACAGCAGGAATCAACTTATCTTCAAGCGCGATAACCGCAGCAATGTGCATTGCGGTAGGGAATGTATCGTTAGAAGACTGACTCATGTTTACGTCATCGTTGGGGTGGAGAAGCTTCTTTCCAAGAATCTCGTTTGAACGGTTAGCGATAACTTCGTTCGAGTTCATGTTTGACTGAGTGCCCGAACCGGTCTGCCAAACAACAAGAGGAAAATGGCCGTTGAGCTTGCCTGCCATAACTTCGTCACAAGCTTCTTTGAGTGCTGTTAATTTTTCGTCGGTCATCTTTTCGGGTTTTAAAAAGTTATTGGTGATTGCCGCAGCCTTTTTCAAAACACCAAATGCGTGTATAATTTCTGCAGGCATGGTTTCGATGCCTACGCCTATTTCAAAATTCTCATGGCTTCTTTGAGTCTGCGCCGCCCAAAGACGGTCCGCAGGAACCTTCATTTCGCCCATAGAGTCGTGTTCAATACGGTATTCCATTTAGGGATTCCTTTCTATTAACTTAGTCAGTACAAAATTAGTTACAATATTTATTAGAACTTGATGTTCTTAATGACGTTTTTAAGTTCATTAGCGCTATGCTGCAAAGCTGCGAGTTCTTTATCATTAAGAGGAAGAAGAACCTTGCCGTGAGCGCCTTTGTTGCCTACAATGTTAAGAAGTGACAAGCATACGTCGCTGATGCCGTATTCACCTTCGAGTAATGTGGAAACGGTAAGAGTTGTGTCAATGCCCGAAAGAAGCGCTTTGCACACGCGGCAAACAGAAATCGAAACAGCGTAGAATGTAGCACCCTTGCGTTGGATAACGCGTGCGCCGGATTTGCGTACGTATTCTTCGATTTCAGCTTCGTCTAATTCAGGGTAAACACCTTCTGTGCCGAGGAGAGATTGACGATAGTCCTTAACAGGAACGTTAGAAATGTTAGCAAGCGACCAAGGAATAAAGCAACTGTCGCCGTGTTCACCAAGAACGTATGCGTGAACGTTTTGTTGGTTAACCGAATAATATTCGGATATTCTCGAACGAAGTCTTGCGGTGTCGAGAATAGTACCGGAACCGATAATGCGTTCCAAAGGAAGACCAGAGTATTTGCAGAAGGTGTAGGTAAGTATATCAACAGGGTTGCTAACGATTACATAAGTAGCATCGGGAGCGTATTTTGTTATTTCAGGAATAATCTGTTTTGTGATGTCAACGTTAATTTGAGCAAGGTCGAGTCTGGACTGACCGGGTTTTCTTGCGACACCGGAAGTAAGAATTACGATGTCAGAACCTACAGCATCGGAATAGGAACCTGCATATATGGTGCAGGGGTGGCAGAAGGGAGTACCTTGACGAATGTCAAGAGCTTCGCCCATTGCTTTTTCGCCGTTAATGTCAATCATAACGATTTCAGAAGCAATACCTTGAACGGTAAGGGTGTAAGCAATTGTGGAACCTACGCTGCCGGTTCCGATAATGGTAATCTTTGTCATGAATAAACTCCTTTTTTATATGAAACTTTTTTATTATTATATTTCAAGCACGTCAAGTGCGCTTTTGATTGTCTTTTCATAAGCCTCTCGGCCGTATTTGTCAACCTCTGCCTTGTTCTTTTCGCCGTGAGTAAGGCAACCTGCGCCGCCGATGCATCCACCGATACATGCCATGCCCTCGATGAAGTTGGCGTCAAGAACGTTCTTGCTCTTCTTCAATAATGCAGTTCGGCATTCTTCAATACCGTCGCAAGAGAATGCTTTAAGAACAAAATTCTCGATACCCTGTTCTTTCATTGCTTGCGAAACTGCATCGGACAAACCTCCGCATCTTGCAAAGATTCTTCCGTAGTAAGATGCATTGTCAAGTACGCCCTCGTCAAGCATAGTGATATCAATGTCTTTACTGTCGAACAAAGCTTGTAATTCCTCGAAGGTAATTACCGAATCAACATAAGGTCTGACTTCGGGTTGCCTAAACTCGTTCTTCTTCGCGGTACACGGACCAATGAATACAACTTTTGCATTTTCGTCGGTTTTCTTAATGTATTGCGAAATTGCAGTCATCGGAGACGGGTTGTGCGAAATAAAAGGAACGAGGTCGGGGAAGTTTTGCTTAATATATGTTACAAAAGCAGGACAACACGAACTTGTAAGGAAACCTTTTTCGGCAAGCTCTCTTGATTCGGAATATGCAACCATATCTGCGCCCAATGCCGCTTCGATAACGGTATGGAATCCCAATTCTTTAAGTCCTGTTATTACCTGACCTAACTTTGCATAGGTAAACTGGCTCGATATAGAGGGAGCAACGACTGCATAAACTTTGTAATTGTTGTTGCGATTGCTCTTTTTGATGATATCAATAACGTCAAGTATGTAGGATTTCTCCGAAATAGCACCCCACGGACATTGATAAACACAAGCACCGCAAGCAATACACTTGCTATTGTCTATTGCGGCGGAATTTTCTTCGTTTATAGAAATCGCTTTAACTTTACATGCATTCTGGCAAGGGCGTTTGCGATTTGCTATTGCGCTGAACGGGCAAACCTTTGCACATTGACCGCATTCGACGCATTTTGATTTGTCTATGTGCGCGACGTGATTACTGTCAAATGATATTGCGCCTCTTTTACATACGTCTTCGCATCTGTGTGCCAAACAGCCTCTGCAGGAATCTGTAACAACGTATCCGGCAGCAGGACATTCATCACAAGCAATGTCAATAACTTCAATTACGTTTGGGTTGTCCTTGTTGCCACCCATTGCGAGTTTTACACGTTCGGAAAGGATTGCGCGTTCTTTATATACGCAACAACGCATTGTAGAAGTTTTGCCGGGAGAAATCATCTCGGGGATGTCCAAAATTTTATCAAGCAAAGTGTCGTTCCAAGCGTGTTTTGCTACTTCACGCAACACTTTATATTTAAGGTGCTGAACCTTAGTATCAAATTTTCGCATAAAACCCTCCTTTAAAAATAACTAACTTTGATTTTTTTGCCCATTTTTTTCAAACATTTGGAAAGTTCTTCGACCAAATTCATTTTTATGTTAAAATTAATCGGCAAATCGGGATTCTGGTGGGCGGGGTTAACCGCTCTGCCTACATAAAAGTTGATATCTGTCGCTTCTTCGAATAACAAACGGCATATAAGAGATGCACCGTCGCGTTTAAAACTCCAATGTTCGTAGTGCTTGTTTTCGCCAAGATAGTCTTTGGCATATTCCAACACCTTGTTTACGGTGATAACACCTTCGGTAACGAGGTCAACACCTTCGATTTCCGCGGTTGGAGGAACGTCTTTTGCTTCGAAGCTTAGATTTGTTTTAATAGGCTTATTTAAAAACTTCGCTGCGATAGAGGATGTTGTGCCACCGCAAATGATATGTTTGCCTTCTTTGGAGAAGAAGAGCGACATCATGCGGTCGGCATCATCTCGGTTCGAGGGAGGACCGAATAGCATATTCATAGGTTCTCTTTTTCTTATACGGACAATACATGCTGTTGCATCATCGCCCGGCTCATAACCGTAAAGCTTATCGCACTCGTCTACCAGCATGGTAGACATTGTTTTCGCAGTGTAGCCTGCGTGTGAAATCAATTCCATGAAAGAGGCTATGTCATCACGTTTCCATCCGAAGTTGTATGCTGTACCAATTCCGGCGTGAGGACATCCATCGCTCATAGCAATGAAAATATCATTTTCTTGTAGTTTTATGACGGATTTATAAATCTTCTTTCCGCCTATATTCATCTCGGTCATTGGATAATCCCAACATTGCTCGTTACGAATGATAATGGCATGGGGATTGTCGTATTGAATAAGCTCGGCTACTTGATTGTTTTTGAGGTGTATAATTGTGAATGTGGAATATGCTACACCACGAATCGAGCAGACGGGAAGTGTGGCGGCTATGGTTTCGACACATTCTTCCAAAGAAAGACCCTCAGCCAACATTGTTGAGATTATCTTGGATGTAAGTGTCGACAGTATACTTGCTTTAACACCGCTGCCGAGTCCGTCTGAAAGCACAATGACAGTAGAGTCGTCACTTGGTTCTACAATGTCAACGTGGTCACCGCAAAGCTGTTCGCCGTAATGATTTATACTTTTATATCCGATGTCAGCACACAAATCATTCATCTGCGATAGACTCCTTCAATTTTGCCAAAGCAATTTTGGTTTCTGCTGCGGTTTCGCCGAGAAGCGATGCGATTTCCTGAACAATGCGCATCTGCTTATCAACAACCTTGTCGGCAACTTCTATGGTCTGACGACTGATGCTTTCTTTCTTTTCACGTTCATTTTGCTCGTTTGTAACGTCACGCATTATTGCAATAAGGAGACGCGAATCTTTATCGTGAACAACCGATTGTTCAACGTAACGCTTGTATTCAGCAAGATATACACGCTCATCACGAACGTCGCGACCGGTTTTGAGTACGTTCATAAATACGGTGGGGTCGAGGATACGTACTACTTGGTCGCCGAGAATGTCATTTGCCGAGCGAATGTTCATAAGTCTTCTCGCGGAGTTGTTAATCTGCTGGACCTCAAGGTTTTCATTAAGAACAATCAATCCGTTAGGCGAATTGTTTACAATGGTGTCCGAAAAACTTTCGGCTTTGTCTTTTAGAAAGGGCAGACACATGAAAATTTCCGCTTTGCCTTGAATAATTGCGATTGCCTTTTCTCGGCAGGTGTTGTATCCGCAAGAACCGCAGTTCAATTCTTGCGAGGGCTTGAATTTGCCCATTTGACGAAGTATGTTTTGTATTTCCAATTCCGAAGGGATTTGAGAACGCTGTTCGATAAATTCGAAACTCTTTTTGAGTTCAATAGCTCTCGGTTGCGTTACTTCGAAATCTTTTTCGCCTGCATAGTTGGAAACTGCTATATAATCCTTAACAGTAGAAGAACGGTGATATTTTTCCATGATAGGACCACCGATACAACTACCGACACACGCAGACATTTCTATAAAGCATTTATGGATTTTTCCGTTTATAATATCTTTGAGCGCGGCAATGCAATTGTCTACGCCATCAAGAGCAAGATATGTGTAACCTTGAATATCTTGCGCCATCGTTTTAAGAACACCGCCGGTTGTAGGGAAGAAACGTGCACGGGTATTAGCGTCGCTGTCTGATTCTTGTTTTAATTCGATATTCTCTTCGCTTAACCATTTTGTAAGTTCTTCGAACGTAAGCACTGCATCGGTAATGCCTTCATAATGTTCGGCTTCGTCCTTTTTTGCAATACAAGGACCGATGAAAACGGTTTTTGCATTCGGATATCTCTTTTTAATATCCTTGCAGTGTGCTTGCATAGGAGAAACAACATCCGCCAAATATTCAAGCGCTTCGGGATAGTGCTTTTGAATCAAAAGATTGATTGAATGGCAGCATGAAGAAATAATAATATCTCTGTCCTCTTCGCGAAGCATACGTTCGTATTCTGTTTTGACGATGGTTGCGCCTATGGCTGTTTCTTCAACGTCGTAGAAACCTAACTTTTTTAAAGCTTCGCGCATTGACTCGATTCCGACACCATCGTAGTTTGCGATAAACGAGGGTGCAAGACTGACAATTACAGGGTCACCGGTTTGTAGTAGAACTTTAACCTTTTCGGTTTCATCGACTATTTCTTTTGCATTCTGCGGACAAACAACAAAACATTGACTGCAGAGTATGCACTCGTTTCCGATAATGTGTGCTTGGTTTGCCGAAAAACGTATAGCCTTAACGGGGCAATGACGAATGCATTTATAGCAGTTTTTACAGTTTGATTTTTTAAGAGTCAAACAATTAGGCATATCCCGTTACTCCTTATCTAATTTGTCCAAAACGTTTTCTTTAAAGAATTCTTTAAAATTCTCTTTTGTGATACCGACATGAATATCATCATCTACCTGAACAGTGACACCGATTCGGTTACATTTGCCTATGCAAAAGTTACCCGAAAGCATTACGGTGTCCTCGAGATGGTATTCGGCAACGGCATTTTGTAAGAGTTCCACGATTTCCGGTGAACCCTTAAGATGACAAGCGCTACCTACACAAACCTGTATGTTCATAATTGGTTATACCTTTGCTTTGATATTTTTTTCGAAAAACTCTTCAACGGTTTCGGGGGTTACCGAGTAAAGTTCTTCGTCAACAGTAACGCAAACGCCCTGCTGACATTTTCCGAGACAGAAAGTTCCGCTAAGCTCTACCTTGTCACCAAGATTGTTTTCAGAGACGAGGTTTTGGAGTGCCGACACAACCTGTCGAGAGCCTTTCAAGTGGCAGGAACTGCCGATGCAAATAGTTACTTTCACGATAAATACTCCTTTTGATTTGATAAAATCCTTACTTGTGAATATGAAGTCATCTTATGAAACGGAACAAAGTTAAAATAGGCTTGTTACCGTTTGTTTATTTTTGAATGTTAGCGCACTTGCATGCGCAAGACTAAAGAATAATATTAAATAATATTATAAATATACTAATAAACCCAGTCGACATTATTCTATCAAAAAAAACGCAGTTTTGCAATAATAAATTTCGCATAAACATATAATAATAAACGAAATGTCGGAGAAATTTTTGGTATTTAAACTGCTTTTATTGACGAAATAAACAAAAAACAATTTTTGGGTTGAATTACAGAACTTATTTTCGCTTAGTACAGCGAACAATTTCTTTTGAAGAACTGTCGAATAATGCAAAAATATGCAAATGAAATGCAAAAATTCCAAATAGCTATTGACAAAACGAAAAAAAAGGTTTATTATTTGGGCAATAAGTTTTGGGAAAGGAGTAAACGAGATGTTCTGTATAGCAAATTATTATTTTTATTTTATAAAGGACTGCTCGTGTGCTCTGAACGCCTAACATCATCGTTCATAACAAACAGCAGTCCGCATCCGCTATGCTCTTTTAAGCATAAGATGGCGGATTTTTTGTTTTAAAGGAGTAAAAAATGAATGAATTAGATAAGGCAAGAAATATAATCAACGCAACCGATGCCGAGATGGCAAAACTGTTCGAGCAACGTATGGATGCTGTCAGAATGGTCGCCAATTATAAAAAAGAACACGGAATCCCCGTTGATGATTTTGCCAGAGAAGCGGCGATTATTGAGCGCAATTCCGAAATGATAGTTTCTGACGAATACCGTTCGTATTACGTTGATTTTCTTCGCAGTACCATTGATATTTCAAAGAATTTTCAACATAGACTGCTTGACGGTATGCGAGTTGCATATAGCGGAGTTGAAGGTGCTTTTGCTAATATTGCGGCAGAAAAAATATTTCCCGATGCAACCTGCATAGGATATCCCGATTTTCAGTCGGCATTTGATGCAGCGGCAAAGGGCGAATGCGATTGTGCCCTCCTTCCCGTAGAGAATAGCTTTAACGGTGACGTTGGTAAAGTGCTTGACCTTGCCTTTTTCGGTGATTTATATGTTAATGGCGTATACGAAGCCGAGGTTGTTCAAAACCTTCTCGCCATCGAAGGGGCAACGATAGAGGGAATTAAGCAGGTAATAAGCCATCCTCAAGCATTGGGACAATGTGCGGGATATATTGAAAAGCATGGTTTCGAGCCTATCGAGGCGGTAAATACTGCCGTTGCCGCAAAGTCGGTTGCAGAGTCTGGCAGAACCGATATTGCCGCTATCGCGAGCGAGGAAGCTGCAAAGAAATTCGGATTGCAAAAGCTTGAAGGGCACATAAACGAAAGCGGAAACAATACAACGCGCTTTGCTGTTTTTTCGCGTAATCATCGCGAAATTGCGGCAAACGATAAGCGTTTTATAATGTTGTTCACCGTTAAAAACGTCGCAGGTTCGCTCGGACGTGCGGTTTCGGTTATAGGTGAACATGGTTTCAATCTTCGCGCGTTGAAAAGCCGTCCTACAAAAGATTTGAGTTGGGAGTATTACTTCTACGTTGAAGGCGAAGGTAACTTGGGCACGTTTGAGGGTAAAGCGATGCTCGCCGAACTCAAAAACTGTTGCAATACCGTTAAAATAATTGCAAGTTACGAAAAAGAAATTAAAATTTAACTCTATTTGGAGAGTATGGTTATGCTTATACCCGTAAAAACACCTCTTAATGAGTACGATATTATACTTGAACGAGGTTCGATTAATGAAGTCGATAAGTATTTAAATCTTTCACGAAAAGTACTTATAGTGACCGATAACGGTGTACCTTTCGAATATGCAAATGCTGTCGCAAATAAAGCTTTGACACCTCATGTTGAAGTTTTGCAACAGGGTGAGGAAACGAAAAATCTTGATACTTTCAAGTATTTGTTATCAAAGCTTGTTGAATATAAATTCACACGTTCGGATTGTATAGTTGCAGTCGGAGGCGGTGTTGTTGGCGACCTTGCGGGTTTTACCGCAAGCGCCTATATGCGCGGTATTGATTTTTATAATATCCCGACCACCGTTCTTTCTCAGGTCGACTCCTCAATCGGCGGAAAAACCGCGGTTGATTTTATGGGTATCAAGAATATTGTAGGTGCGGTTTATCCGCCCAAAAGAGTCATAATCGACCCTGAAACATTAAAAACGTTGCCCGAGCGTCAAATATATAACGGTCTTGCAGAATCGGTTAAAATGTCGCTGACAAGCGATAGCGAACTGTTTGAATTGTTCGAAAATAAAGACGTTATGGAAAATATCGATACTATTATCGAACGTTCTCTTTTGATTAAAAAATCCGTCGTAGAAGCGGATGAAAAAGAATTGAACTTGCGACGTGTTCTGAATTTCGGTCACACGCTTGCTCATGCTCTTGAAACGGCAAACGGTATGAAAAATCTGTACCATGGCGAATGTGTTGCAATCGGTATGCTACCGATGTGCTCGCCAAACGTTCGCAAACGACTTATAAACGTCTTAAAGAAACTCTCGCTTCCGTATGAATTTTCGGGAGAAGATGTCGAAACGGTGATAAATGCCTGCCTACATGATAAGAAATTAAGCGGAAATGAAATAACCGTTGTATACGTTCAGGAAGTAGGAAATTTTGAGTTCCGTAAAATGCCGTTTACGGAATATGAAAAAATCATAAGGACGGTTTTTGATAAATGAAAAATACCTTCGGTACAAATATAACAATAACTATTTACGGCGAAAGTCACGGACTCTCTGTCGGCTGTATACTTGACGGAATCGCACCCGGTATTCCTGTTGACGAGGAAGAAATACGCCGTATGCTATCGCTTCGTCGACCTTTTGGTGATATTTCTACGTCGCGTCAGGAAAAAGATGAGTTTGTAATCCATAGCGGTGTTTATAACGGATATACAACCGGTACACCGATATGCATTGTTATTCCCAACACCGATACACGTTCGAAGGACTATGAAAATATATCTCGCTTGGCAAGACCTTCACATGCTGACTATACTGCACACGTAAAGTATAGGGGGTTCGAAGATTACAGGGGTGGAGGTCACTTCAGCGGACGTATCACAGCAGCACTTGTTGCAGTAGGCGGTATAATTATTCCCGCACTTCGTCGAAAGGGTATATGTATAGGCACCCACATCAAAAAATGTGCAGGTATATCCGACCGAGAATTATTGGATTTATCGGCAGATATTAACGAATTAAACGATTTACGCTTTCCGGTACTCGATAAAACAGCTTCCGAAGAAATGCAATCGAAGATTTTAGAAGCAAAATCAAACGGCGATTCGGTGGGTGGTATGCTTGAAACCGCGGTAATCGGTATTGATGCAGGTCTGGGCGAGCCTTGGTTCGATACCGTTGAGGGCTTGCTTTCACACGCGCTGTTTTCGATTCCTGCCGTAAAGGGCGTTGCATTTGGTGCAGGATTTGATTTGGCGGATATGCACGGCTCGACCGCTAATGATGAGTTTTATGCCGAAGATGGAAAGGTGTATACAAAGACGAATCATTCGGGCGGTATCAACGGCGGTATAACTAACGGAATGCCGATGGTTTTCACAACCGCAATACGACCTACTCCCACTATTGCAAAACAGCAATCGTCTATTGATTATGTAAACTTGAACAATGCCGAGATTTCGGCATCGGGCAGACACGATCCGTGTATCGTTCATCGTGCAAGAGTCGTTGTTGATTGTGTCACCGCACTTGTCATTGCAGACCTTCTTTTAGGCAAACACGGTGTGGATTGGTTAGCATTATGAAATACGGATTAATAGCGGAGAGAATCGGTCACAGCTTTTCTGCGGAAATACACAGTCGCCTTTTTGGCTACGAATACGAACTAAAAGCAATCGCCAAAGAAGAACTTGATTGCTTTATAAAAACACGAGATTTTGTAGGAATAAATGTAACGATTCCGTATAAAGAGGCGGTGATTCCGTATCTTGATTATGTCGACCAAACAGCATTGCAAATAGGCGCGGTAAATACAATAGTAAATCGTGAAAATAAACTCTATGGATATAATACCGACGTAGATGGACTAATGCAGTTAATCAGACGAAACGGTATTAAATTAGAAGGCCAAAAAGTTTTGGTTTTAGGTAGCGGTGGCACCTCTAAAACCGCACTTTACGTGTCAAATGCATTGAATTGCCGTGAAGTATATAGAGTTTCAAGAAGCAAAAATGATAATACTATCACATACGATGAAGCTGTTGCTAAGCATTCCGATGCTGATGTGATTATCAATACAACCCCCTGCGGAATGTATCCAAATATAGGCGAATCTGCAATTAATATAGATGCCTTTGACAATCTTTCTGCGGTCGTAGACGTCGTATATAACCCCTTGTGTTCAAAATTGGTTTGCGATGCAAGAAATAAGGGTATCAAGGCTGTCGGAGGACTTTATATGCTTGTTGCACAGGCAGCATGCGCGGGAGAAAAGTTTGTAAATGATACTGTTGATACCAAAGATATCGAATTGGTTTACCAAAATATCTTTGCTTCAAAACAAAATATCGTCCTTATTGGAATGCCCACAAGCGGAAAAACT
>JAZRUB010000002.1:0-14277 GCA_045652305.1 Eubacteriales bacterium | reverse complement strand
ACTTGTTTACCAACAGGATTCTCATTTGTTTTTTCGGTTCACCTCATATAGTTCAAGTGTTTTGTGAACAACATCGTCCCAATTATATTTTTTACATACGAAATCGGCAGAATGCTCTTTATATTCATAAACCTTTTGAGGATTATCGCAAAGGTATTGCAGTTTTTCTCTTAAATCCGCAACGTCACCGTTTCTAAAAGAAACGCCCTTATCCTCGGTAACCTCTAAACACTCGGCTATATCCGACGTCAAGCAGCAGTTACCGTGACTCATTGCCTCAAGCAAACTCATGGGCATACCCTCAAGCTCGCTCGGAAGAACGTAGAGATAGGCATTGCTGTAAAGCTCCTCCAAAACCTCGTCTTGAACAAAGCCCGTAAACAATATACGGTCATCGCCCTTTGCCACAGAGCGAATCTCGTCCTCATATTCCTGAGCATCGGAAGAACCGCCTGCAATGACAAGTTTTTTGTCGGTATTTGTTTGTTTGAACGCTTCTATAAGATACGATATTCCCTTCTCAGGAACAAGACGGCCGAGATAAAGAATATAGGAATCTTTTGTAAGTCCGTAGGATTTTGTAATCTGATTAGCGTTCTTTAAAACTGCCTTTTTTATGCCATTTGGTATAAACACGGTTGGGCGGTTATATTCCCTTTTGAAATATTCCTGCACGTTGCGGCTTAAAACAATTATTTCGTCCGCATATTTAACAGCGCATTTCTCGCCGAAAAGGATATACCAAAGCGCAAACCTGCCCCACTTGGCACGTTGATGGTCTAATCCGTGTATAGTCGCTATGCATTTCTTGCCAAAAAGCTTGGGCAACCACAGCATTGCACAAGGTCCCTCTGCATGAAAATGAACCGCATCATATTTTCCGAACGCAGCACGTACTGCGGCAGAAATAGATGCGGTCACTGCAGAAATACCTCGTTTATTAATCGTAAAAACAGATTTTAAACGAACGTTTTTATACTCTTCAAGTTGTTCCGAATCAAATTCAGAACCGCTTACGTGATGGCCGCTTCTGTTATAGCAGGTGACGTTATATCCTTCATTAGCCATTCGAACCGCCAACTCTGTGACAACGATTTCGATACCGCCCTCGCGCGAGGGGATTCGCTTATGGCCGAGCATAGCAATACGCGGTTTTTCTTCGTTAGAACGAGGCAATCAAACTCCCTCCATTCCAAACACCGTACCGACAGTTTTAAACAAGATACAAATATCCGTTTTCAAACTACGTTCGTTAATATACTTGATATCCAATTCAAGCCATTGGTCAAAGGTCAAGGTGTTTCTTTTCGGTTGAACCTGCCAATAGCAAGTAATTCCGGGAGTAACCGAAAGTCTTATTAATTGTCTTTCGTTATATTGTTCCACTTCGCGAGGCAAAGGAGGACGGGGACCGACCAAGCTCATATCGCCCTTAATGACGTTTATGAACTGCAAAAGTTCGTCTATACCTGTCTTGCGAATAAATTTGCCGAATCTCGTAATTCGAGGGTCGTCCTTCATTTTAAAGGCAGGGCCATCCATTTCGTTTTCATCAAGAAGTTTTTCCAACATTTTGTCGGCATTGGGTACCATAGAACGGAATTTATAAAAATTAAACTCTTTTCCATTTTTTCCTACGCGCTTTTGAGAATATATCGGCGATGCACCCGGACTGTCGATAACAATAATGAGTGCAACTATCAGCATAGGAACAAGCAATATAATAATTCCTATAAGCGAGGCTATTATATCAAATATGCGTTTGATTATTTCGTAACATTTGTTTTTTGAAGAATGTGTATTCATATACAAGTCTCACTTCTTTGATTTTATAAATCGCTCTATTTAAGGCTGCAAAACAGCTCAACGACAGTTCGTTTTAGTGAATCCTCATCGGGATAAAACTCAATAAACTTTTCACCCTTAACCGATTCGCCCTCAATCGTGCTGATGCCTTTAAAGTCATATTCGGATATTTTATCGAAAAGATTTTCTAAATACGTCACGGAACAGTCAGACACCATATACTCTGACATACGTAGTACCGTCTGTGCGACAAATTGTTCGTCAATTTTCGACTTTTGTACCGCTTTTTTTATAAACGCTTCAACGTACTGCTTTTGCCTAACCATTCGGTGTTGGTTTGTACTTTCGTCCATACCGTAACGTGTACGAACGTAATTAAGCGCGTGTTCTCCATACAGCGTTACCGTTTCGCCCTTAACCAAGGTATCGTCAATGCCCGAAAAGTCATCCAAAACCTCTACCTCGACACCGCCGACCAAATCGTTGATTATCGAAACGGAATCCATTGTAAGCGAAAGATAATGGTCTATATTCGCACCCAACAAATGTGCCGACAGCGCATCCGCTGTATTGCGACAGCTCACTTTGTTTCCGTTGCCGTAGGTATGCGCTAACGCTATTTGCTGAGTCTTTGTGGCAACCGTTTCTCCCGCAACACCGAGTATATTTATTTCGGTCATGGTATCGCGGTTTATATGTAAGGCGGAACAGGTTTTTGCGTCATTATCAACGACAAGCAACATCAAAAAATCGGCTTGACGATTATTTGTGTAGGCGCTGTCGTCTGTTTGGTTATCAAAGGTATCCAAACCCAAAATCAAAAACGTTTCTATATTTTCTTTGAAAATATAATCTTCGCCGTTATAATGGATAACCTCTGACGTATCACCGTCACTTTGTTCGGGGAATTTTTCGTGGTTACGTTCCCAAATACTTGTAAACAGTAATATAGCAGACAAGAGAAATACAATCGTTGAAACAACTGCGATTATCTTTAATTTTATTTTAGAATCTCCTGTTCCGCTCATAAAAGGCACACCTTTGATTACTTATCTTCGGTCTTTTTTAGTTTTATAGCAACAACAATAAACGCTACAGCAGATACAGCCATTAATACGACATATATCCACCAACGAAACTCATCGCCGGTCTGAGGACCGTTTCCCGAGCTCGACTCATCTTCATAAGTATTAAGAACTATTGCGAAAGAGCCGGTTTTGTCGGTAGAGTAAACGAGATAACCGTTTTCGTCTATCTGTGCGTTATCAATCATTGTCCAATTTTGGCCGTCAAAATGCAACAATCCGACAAATTTATCAAGCTCATCGCTTTTAAGAAGAACTTTATATTCACCGTGTTCATCATGGACGTCGCAATCGCTGTAATCAACGTCAAACAAATCGCTTATAGCTACATCTTTTGAATCAATACCCAATGAATCAACCTTCTCTTTCAAATCTTCATTCAAATTCGCAAGGTCAGGAGTATTAACTATAATATCACGCGCTTCTTCCAACTGCATACGCGCCACATCATTCAAAATGTGACGGTTGGCGAACAACGTTACGATAAGTTCTTCTTTATCTTCTTCCGATGACTCCCAATCTATGATTTCGAGATTGTTATTACTCGACGGACTGCTAACGAAATTATTTGGTGCAGCCATAGCAGTAATACCCATTAAAGCCACCATCAAAATTGACAGTAATACGGCAAAACCTTTTTTCATTTGCAAAAACCTCCCAAAAATAATCGTTGAATTTATAACACTAATCAATCTTAAAAAATGAATCTATATACCTATAATACGATTCCATGAACTGTAAATTCGTTTTACTTTCTATAACCTTGTACGCCTTGGCAATATTAGGCTTTCTTTTTTTCAAATCGTGGCAATCCGAACCGATAAAATGAATCGTTCCGTTTGCCAACATCGAACACGCCTTGTTTCTTGTTAAAAATTTAGTGAAATAATCGGCATTTACTTGAAACAGTACACCTTTTTCGCGCAAACGCTCTAACGTTTTTTCGGTTTGGAATTTCAAATACCGTTCTATATGCGCAATGACAACGGTTATATCCACCGAACAAGAAAGTTCAAGTATTTCGTTTAATTCATACGCGGTCCATGCAGAATAAGGCATTTCAATCAAAAGCAGATTGCTTTTTTCTATTCGCAGTTGAGCAATAGAATCTAATCGACTTATGCCCTTGTAATACATAACCTCCGCACCGAGCAAAATATCTATCGATTCCGACGGCAAAACGCGTAACAGTTCATTATACGAAGCATTGCGTTGCTCCAAAAACTCAAGAAGCGATTTTTTGTTTGCATCAAAATGAGGTGTCGCAACAACAGTTTTCACGTTTTGATGTGAAAGAAGCTCAAGCATTTTTATGCTTGTTTCGATATTTTTACTGCCGTCATCTATACTCGGAAGTACGTGGGTGTGAAAATCAATCAACCGCTTCATCTATAATTAGTTACTTCACCATAGTTTGCGTGATGACCTTTAGAAGCCTTAGAACTGTTCATGACACAACCGAGTACGTTAACATTTGACAACTCAAGTTGGCGGAAACAATTTTCAAGTTCCTTCTTTTCGGTATAATCCTCACGAATAACGAGCACCATACCCGTTATGTGCGGAGAAACCGCGAGTGCATCTGAAACCACATTTACAGGGGGCAAATCTATTATGATATAGTCGAATCTTTCTGCCAAAACTTTTAACGTAGTCGCCATTCTTCTCGAACCCAAAAGTTCAGACGGGTTGGGCGGAAGCACGCCCGAGGGCAAAATGTACCAATTGTCTAATATTCTTGCCTTCAAAACTCCACTTTGACCCGATTCAGGACCGACGAGTATATCGGTTAGACCGGGGGCCTGTTCGATGTTCAGACTCTTTGCGATGCTCGGAAGTCTAAGGTCCGCATCGATAAGCAAGACACGTTTTCCGCTTTCGGCCAAAACGTAGGAAAGATTAATCGCGGTTGTGCTCTTTCCCTCGCCCCTCATCGAGCTTGTTACACCGATGATAGGACACGCGACGTCCTCGGGAATTGTAAAACTAAGGTTTGTGCGGAGTAACTTATACTGCTCGGTCGCAGTAAAACCGAGATTTTTGTGCAACGTCTTTTTGCTGTCAGTCGCAGGAAACGAAGTTGATTTTGAATGTTTAAACAGTTTCATAATATCACCCTCGCTTTCACTTATTTATCTTTGCCTTTTTATAGTAGCCGGAGTATGATGGGCTATTATCTTTATCTAGCAAATAAGGCACTTTTGCCAAAATAGGATATTTGTAATTCTTGAGTACATAGTCTTCATCATGAACGGTGTCATCTAACATTGCAACTATAGCTAATCCTAATACAGCTATAACCGCACCAAGGATAAATCCGATTACTGTGAATTTGGTTGCACTTGGAGAAACTTTGTTATTTTGCACCACGCCTGCATCGACAACTTCCATGGAAGAACCCTCGATTATCTCGGAAATTCGTTGAGGAAGTACCTCGGCAATGCAATTAACTATTTTAGCCGCTTCATACGGGTCGGTTGAGGTGACGGTAATTTGCAAAACTTCGGTTTCGTTAACCGTCGATGCAGTTATCATTCCGTCAAGTTCCTCGTAAGTATAGGAAACACCGCTTTTCTCGATAACTTGATTTAAAGACGTGCGGTTCTTTAAAATAACAATATAGGTTTTAGCCAAGCTTTGCGCTGCGGTAAGTTCAGACGGGCTGATACTCAAGCTTGTATTGCCGAGCGAAAGCGAGCTATTATTAACATAAAGCATTACAGAGGACGAGTATTTCGGTGCAATCGCAAAAGCAGCAACAGAAAAACCGATAGCGGCACACAACACCGCAGAAACGATTATAACCCATACCCGTTTCCAAAGCATTTTTGCAATATGCATTAAATCGATTGTATAGAAATCTCCGTTGTTTTTATCAACCGTATTCATGACCAATTCTCCATATTCAACAGATTTTACAAATGGTTGTAACGATTACGAAAATATGAATAAACTATTAAGCCGTCTTTATTGCATTCTAAAGGCATTATACAGAATATATTATACCATATTATATCTGAAATGCAATAAGAAAAATGTAACAAATCGCATTATTTTAGCGGTTTCTTGGCGGTTATTAAGCCAAAATTCCAACTCCTATAAAACCGCAATAAAAAACCACCCGAAAACTCATTTCGGGTGGCAATTTTTTAGTTATGTTTCAACTTATCAGCCGAGATAACCTTGTCTGTAAAGCAATTCCGCACCGAGTACAGCACCGCCTGCGGCACCGCGGAGGGTATTGTGGGAAAGACATACGAACTTATAATCAAAGATGGTATCTTCACGAAGTCTGCCGATAGAAATACCCATACCGCCGTACAAATCGCGGTCGAGTCTGGTTTGAGGACGGTTATCTTCTTCAAAATAAGTCAAGAACTTTTCGGGAGCATGAGGCAATTCCAAACGTTGAGCTTCGCCCACATATTCGTCCCAAGCCTTTTTAATTTCTTCAATAGAAGGCTTGTTTTCAAAGCTTACCGAAACAGCGGCAAGGTGTCCGTCGGAAGCGGGAACGCGGATACATTGAGCAGATATAAGCGGTGTTGTTGCATTTACAATAACGTCGCCCTCGATTTTACCCCACACCTTCAAAGGTTCTTTTTCGCTCTTTTCTTCTTCTCCGCCGATATACGGAATAACGTTATCTACCATTTCGGGCCAAGTATCAAACGTCTTGCCCGCACCGGAAATAGCTTGGAAAGTAGTAACATTTACAGCCTTTATGCCATATTTACGCAACGGTTCAAGCGCAGGAACGTAGCTCTGGATAGAACAGTTGGGTTTTACCGAAATAAAGCCTTTCTTTGTACCGAGACGCTTCTTCTGCGATTCGATAATTGCGCTGTGAGCATAGTTGATTTCGGGAATAAGCATAGGCACATCGGGAGTACCGCGATGCGCAGAGTTATTGGAGATAACGGGGATTTCAGCTTTTGCATAAGCTTCTTCCAACGCCTTTATTTCTTCCTTGGGCATATTAACTGCGCAGAATACAAAATCAACGTATTTCTTTACGGTTTCAATATCTTCTGCATTAAGCACTTCCATAGCAGCAATGCGTTCGGAAAGAGGAGTTTTCATCTTCCAACGACCTTTTACCGCTTCGCCGTAGGGTTTGCCTGCAGACGAAGGGCTTGCAGCAAGTGCAGAAATTTCGAAATAAGGGTGGTCTTCGATAAGAGTGATAAATCTTTGGCCAACCATACCGGTTGCACCGATGATTCCTGCTCTGAGTTTATTCATAATGTACCTCTATATCAGTTAAAAAAGATTCTTGTAAATACCGGGGATACTACCCTCGATAACTGTTGCGTTGGCGATTTTTTTGTAAAAATCAACAGGTCCTGCACTGCCTATAACAGCATATCCGTAACCCTCGTCACGCATCGCTTCCATACAGCGAAGGAAAAGTGCGGCACCTATACCTCTGCCACGTTGGGTTTCATCAACGCCTGTGGGACCGAAGAAATCGCGGTAGGTGCAGTCATATCCTGCAAAGCCAAGCATTTTTTTCTCATTTACATCATATGCAATAAAGCAGCTTACAGGGAATTTTGTGAATGCGGCAGAAATCTCATCTGCCCATCCGTCGTGAAAGTGCTGTCTTACCCATTCGACAACTTTAGTCTTATTCGGCGTCATAGGACGCATTATTCTTATTCCTTGGTCTTCAAGTTTTTTATAAATTGCACTGCTGTCGGGCAATTCATATAGTTTCACAAGCATATCCGGCATAATCTAAACCTCCAAAATTATTAAAGGGGCTGCTGCGATTTTCGCAGCAGCCCGAATTAAACGCTGTCGCGTCGGACCAAAATATTCTTGGTCACCAAGTATTGGTTTGACTTATTTGTTATCCTCGGTTTTTTCTTCAACATAGGTGATTTGCATTGTAGAGAACTTCTTTTGAAGTGCTACAATCTTTTCACCATCACTTGCAGCCTTTGTGCCTACGATATTAAGGGCAAGGCTTGTAGTTGTCGGGAAGTTGTCAAGCGCTTCGAGGTTTTCGAGGTCAGCATTTTCGCTAAGGTTAAGGGTCTTAAGCGAGGTGAGTTTACCAATCGCGGTAATATCGGTAATTTTGTTGTTAGCGAGATTAATATCAGTGAGTTTTTCTGCCTTTTCAAGAGCGGAAATATCTGTGATATTGTTATCGTTAAGAACAATGTTGGTGAGTGCCTTGCCGGTTTCAACCTTGCTTATATCAGAAATTGCGTTCTTGCTAAGGTCAAGAGTGGTAAGTGCTTCACAGTCGGTAAGGTCAGGTACTGCAACGATAGCATTACCGTTTGCCTTTACGGTTGTCAATTTCTTGAGGCCCTTGATGTTAAGTTCGGTAAGGCCTACCACTGCTTCTACCGATTCTTCAGTTTCAACGGATTCTTCAGTTTCTTCGCTTTCAGAAGCGTCATCGGAAGATACGTCAGACACTTCTTCGGAAGTTGTTTCGGATTCGGTGGAAACTTCAGATTCGTCGGAAGTAGATTCGTCTTCAGTAGAAACTTCTTCAGTAGAAACTTCGGATTCGTCAGAAGTGGATTCATCTTCGGTAGAAACCTCGGATTCGTCGGAAGATGTATCGGATTCGTCTTTATCTTCAGATTCGTCCTTGTCTTCCTCTTCTTCCTCTTCTACATAAATGTTAAGAGTGGTGAGTTCGGGACATTCGGTAAGGTCAAGACTACCTACAAGTTTGTTATTATATGCTTCGATGGTGGCAAGTTTTGCACAGCCGTTAAGACCGTTGAGGTCTGCAATTTCATTATCGTGGATAGCAATAGAAGTGAGTTCATCAAGCTTCGAAAGGTCACCGATATTTGTAATAGCATTATCGTATGCATTGATAGAAGTAAGCTTTTCGCAAGATGCAAGAGAGCTTATATCGGTAATCTTGTTAGAATATGCATCAAAAGTGGTAAGCTCTGTAAGACCGGAAAGGTTACCGATAGTGGTGATTTCGTTGCTGTATACGCTTATATTTTTAAGTTTGGTACAAGCAGAAAGTGCGCTGATATCGCCAAGTTTATTATCGCTTACATAGATAGATTCAAGGTTGGTGCAATTCTTAATACCGCTGATATCGGTGAGGTGGTTGCTGATAGCAGAGAAACCGGTAATAGAAGTGAGTTCGGAAATTGCATCAAGATTTTCAACGCAGTTGCCGTTAAGAGTCAAGGTTTCAAGCTTGGTCATCTTGGAAAGTGCGCTGATATCCGAAATAGCGTTACCTGCGAGGTTAAGGCGTTCGAGGTTTTCAAGAGAAGACAACGCGCTGATGTCGGTAATACCTGCATGAGTGTGTTCTTCTTCTTTTTCTTCGGAATCGCTTGTTTCGGATTCTTCAGAAGTTTCAGAAGTTTCGGATTCTTCGGAAGTTTCGGAAGTTTCAGTTTCTTCAACGGTTCTGTCGCCCATCTGTACCAAGGTGAGGTCGGTAAGATTTGTCATTACAGAAAGACCGCTCATATCGGAAATTACGGTGTTACCGATATCCAACTTGGTGAGGTTTTCGAATTTTTCGATACCGTCAAGATTGGTTATACCTGTAAATTCAAGAGAAAGCTGTTCGAGCTTTGTCAAAGAAGAAAGCTGGTCGAGATTCTTAAGGTCGGTAAGCGCAGCACTTGCTATAAGCGAGTCAAACGAGATAGCGGTACCGCCCATGCCGTATGCGTTGTAAAGCTGGGTATAGTAACAACCCTCTTGCATACTCGAAACTTCTGCAAGGTCGAAGGTACGCAATACACGCAAATTGTTAAAGAGAGTGATATCATTAACTTCGGTTACAGGATAGTTGACAACAACGTAAGAGCCTTCAGCAGGTTCTTCTTGTGAATTAGCTATAATAGCGTCTGCAGTTTCCTGATAGCCGAGCATAACGACGGGATATGCATAGGTTTCGTAATTATTCTGTGCATCGTTACCGACAGAATAATAGTAAACAAGAGATTGAACCTTATCAAGGTCATCTTGTGTTATGTCGCGGACGCTGTCTTTACCGAGTGCCTCCGCAAGCGCTTTTGCGAAATTCGCATCTTCAAATTGAGTGTAAGGGTCATCCATGTGAATGAGACCGTCAACAATAACGAATACCGAACTTGCAAGAAGAAGTACGCTGAGAACAAGGCAAATAATTATCGTCTTCTTCTGCTTGGCAATAACTTTGTTGCTCATTTTTCAAAATCCTCCGGATATTTTAACGATTAGAATTATTTTATCACAAATAATTCCATTTTGCAATAGTAAATTTATTATCTTCTCTATGCGCCGTATTTAATTATATTCACAAAGGTATTTCGGTTGCCCTCCCATACCTCCATGGTCCTGCCGTATTTTATTTCATCCTTGTCGGGAGAACGTCTAAGGCATAGAATAGCGGTTTCGGGAATCTTCGAAAGGCCGTCAAGCTCATACGCTTTAAGGTCCGAAATATACACACCGTATCCATCAATAACATTCTCGGGCATATATGCATCATCAATAACGTCGGTAAGCGGAGTTAGCAATCCTTCTTCAACGCAGACATCAAAAAACTGTTTATCCAAGGCATATATAACAGTATCGCCAGCTCGGATTTCGGTTTGAAAACGTTGCATACCTTTGTTGTTTTGGTCGTAATTAACAGGGTCTATTCCCGCATCCTCGTTGCCGAATTTGTTTACGGTAATGTCTAAAATTTCGACCTTTATTTCACCGTCGTCATTATAGTCATCCGACAATTTTCCTACCGTATCTTCTATAGTCGCGGCAACGTCCGAGGATATATACATCGGACCCACGTGCATTATATTTACGTCAGGGTCTTTTGTAGCCAAAAATTGCGAAAAGCTGATTAAGATAAACGCAACCAAAACCACGCCGAATATAATAAGCCATTTATAGTGATACCAAATATTTTCAAACCACTCACCAAGTGACATTTTTTCTTGTTTTTCCATAATTGCCTCCCAACAAAAATACATCGTTATTTTAACACAAACCAAGAGTTTTGGCAAGTGTTCTTTTAAAGTCCCGGCATATTATTTTGACAAAATACTTTTAAGGGATAAAAAACTTGACAAATCGCGCACATAAGATATAATGTTTTTATTCGAAAAGTTAGGAATTTTAAATAATGCACGAAATTTTCCATGTAGTTGAACACGCATTGCTGGATTCACTCAAATCGCTTCCTTTTTTGGCAATCGCGTTTTTCATACTTGAATACATCGAAGCGAAAATCGAAGAAAAAAGTTCAGCCACAATCGAAAAAGCCGAAAAGGCGGGTCCGTTGGCAGGTTCGTTGCTCGGTCTTGTTCCGCAATGTGGGTTTTCGGTAATCGGTTCAAACTTCTACGCCAAGCGAATAATAACGCTCGGCACACTCATGGCTATCTATCTCTCAACGTCTGACGAAGCTTTGCTGGTTTTACTTGCCAATCCGCAAAAGATAACCGATTTGCTTCTTATTTTGGCATTAAAGTTTGTTATCGCCGTTTTTGCAGGTTATGTTATAGACCTGGTTCTTCGCAACAGGAAAGTCAACAAAGAGGAATGTCACCATCGTCATCACCACGAAGATTCTTGTGAAGACGAAGAATTGATAGGCGAAGAACATTGTTGCAGCCATACCGATTGGAAAGCGATTATCAAATGCACGGTCAAACGTACCGTTTCGGTTTGGTTGTTCCTTTTTGCAACAACGTTCGCACTTGGTTACCTTATCGAACTTATAGGCGAAGATAGACTACAACAATTCATGCTTTCTGACAGCGTTTTTCAACCGCTTTTGACTACGCTTATCGGTCTTATCCCTAACTGTGCGCCGTCGGTTATACTTGCGCAGCTTTACATCGACTCGGCAATAAGTTTGGGCTCTGTCATTTCGGGACTTTGTGCAGCTGCCGGCGCAGGATTAATCGTGCTGTTCCGCGTCAATCGCGGTTTTAAATCGAACGTCGCTATCCTTACGTTGTTGTACTTTATAAGTTCCGTCTCGGGCATAGTTATCCAGTTGATACAGAATTCTATATAAAAATAAAGGTTGTCTTTTTAGACAACCTTGTTTTTTATATTTCGGTTTGTGATGACATGAAATACGCGCCCGTATCGATAAGTTTCTTTTCCGAACCGTCACATTGTTTTCCGTCTTGTTTCAAGGACATTACCGCTCCGATAACGCTACCCTCGCTGACTATCGGGGAAAGATAACTTACCTCTCCACCGCCCTCGGTAATTGTCACTTCCCCATTTTTGTCGGATGCCGAATAACTGCGTCGGCTCGACAAAACACCCGACAGTCCGTTAGAAATCGGTTTTTCAAGGTAGTCCTTACGCGAAACACCTGCCACGGCAATAACGTTATCTCTATCGCAAATCGCAATCGGTATACCGCTTGAACGGTTTATCGCCTCGGCATATTCGGCAGACACTCTGCCAAGCTCACCTACGGGCGAATATTTGCGAAACACTACACTGCCGTCACTTTCGGTATAAATCTCTAACGGGTCGCCCTCTCGAATACGCATAACACGGCGTATTTCTTTGGGGATGACTACCCTGCCGAGGTCGTCAATACGCCTTACAATTCCTGTTGCTTTCATATATAAATCAATCTCCTTGTTTTAGTAATAGTGATACTATTATCTGTAAAACAAGGAGATTTATACTTGATATTATTTTTTAAAACTCATCATCTAATACAATAGATAAGTCTATATCTAGTCCCACATTTACACCTGCCGAAAGCCAGCAACGATATGTAGTCAAATCGTCATCATCAGGTAAGTCTTTCATAATAAAGCAGGAAACAAAACCTTGCAAGAAGATTTCTTCATCTTCATCATTGATTTCTATTTGGAGAGTGGGCACCTTATCTCCTGTTCCCTCAATGAAATTCACATATTCTTCTTCAAACCAGAAATGTATTCTTTCATCTTCAAAATCAAACCAACCATATTTTTCTTCTAAAGTTTCCTGTGATTTTGGAAAGGTGGGGTCGGACAGAACATCCATAATCAAGCCTTTAAGTTTTACAAATTCAGTTGGTATATTATCGGGATAATAAATTCCGCAATATTCGTCAATTTTTTTTGTAAGCTTTTCAAGTCCTCCTGCAAATTTTTCTACCACAGTTTCTCTCATGGCAATTTTTGCCTTTTCCAGTCCGTGGTATTTTTCCTCACCATTTAGGTTGCCTGGAAAATAAGGATGATTCATCGGAATGTAGCGAGCGACGTTATACATTTTACTCATAATTAATTTCTCCTTTGATAAAATATTTGCGCACCTCGCGCAACTTTAATTATAAATACGCCTATGAACCAAATTTGGTTCATAGGCGTATTATAACATGATTTTTTGTTTTTATCAACTTTTTTTGCATCTTCCTACCACGCTATGTATCGCTATACAAAACTTGTCGAAAAGTGTCAATGAGGTATGCGACGGGTCGCCTTCCCTTATCCGCATCATACGGCGGATTTCTTTGGGAATAACTAGCCTGCCCAAATCGTCAATTCGGCGCACAATTCCTGTTGCGACGCCCGATTTTTGTTCGGCTTCGCTCATCGCTTTACCACAAAAATCGACCGCTGCCACTCACTCGCCTCGCTGTTTCTGTCCCTGCCCACACCCCAAAACTCGTTACACTCGTTTTGGGGACCCCCTATACAGCGCTCGGCTCGTTCCCCTGTTGCTTTCGTATATAAAATTCTCCTTGTTTTTACATTTGTGGTGTTATTATTTGTAAAAACGTGGAGGTTTATACTTGTGTTATTTTTTATTCTTCATCTTCGGGCACAAGAGACAATTCTATATCCAAGCCATAGAATACACCTGCCGAAAGCCAGCATCGATACACAACATCATCATAGGGAAAATCTTTTATAACAAAGCAAGAGATTAAGCCTTCAATAAATATTTCTTTGTCATCCCCCAAAATTTCAATTTCAAGAACAGGTATCGTTACAATGCCTTCGTCGGATAAATACAAAAGGGCGGAATCAAATTCAAATCTTATTCTGTCATCTTCGAAATCAAACCAATCGTATTTCTCTGCCAAATCTTTTTCCGACTTAGGAAAAGCAGGGTCGGTTAAAACATCCATGATTAAATTTTTAAGATTAATGAACTCTATAGGAGTGTTGTCGCGATAATACTTTTGACAGTATTCATCAATTTTATTTGTAAATTCTTCAACTTCAACGCCAAACTTCTCTGTTACCGTTTTTCTCATGGCGATTTTTGCTTTTTCAAGCCCGTGGTAGGTTTCCTCCCCATTAAGTCCGCCTGGAAAAGTCGGATGATTCATAGGAACATAGCGTGCAATATTATACATTCTGCTCATTTTTGTTTCCTCTAAAAATTTATTTGTCTTTTCACATTTTGTATTATACCATTC
>JAZRUB010000001.1:0-2044 GCA_045652305.1 Eubacteriales bacterium | reverse complement strand
GTTTGGATCGTTGCAATGTTAGGGTTTACCAATACCGAACTGATACCTTCTTCACGCAAAGCCTTCAGCGCTTGTGAACCTGAGTAGTCAAACTCACCTGCCTGGCCAATCTTGAGGGCACCCGAACCCAACACCAGGACTTTCTTTAATTCCTTTTTCATTGAATGCTTTTCTTTATATTGTTATTTCTTTATTTCCTTATTAACCCAAATATATAAAAAAAATGCGTCCACCCTCTGTTAGAGGATAACGCACATCATTTATATGTCGCCACTGGTTTGACTTTTCTTGGGTACATAGGCTTAATTTTTATGCAAAGTAACGACTTATTTCTTATATAACAAAACAAAGCGAGAAGTTTATTTTCAACTTTTTCTTCTGTTAGCATTTTTATTTGTTTGTTTTGAGGTTTCTCTTTATCTTTGCCCCTAATATTAATATAAGGAATAGAGAATTATGGCAGAAAATAAAAAAATCATATTGACCGGCGACCGCCCAACCGGCAAGTTGCACATCGGTCACTACGTTGGTTCGTTGAAGCGAAGAGTAGAGCTTCAGAACTCAGGCTTGTACGACAAGACTTTCGTCTTCATTGCCGACGCGCAGGCATTGACCGACAACATCGACAATCCGGAAAAGGTACGACAGAACGTTATCGAAGTGGCGTTGGACTACTTGGCTTGCGGACTCGACCCAACCAAGTCGACCATCTTCATCCAATCACAAATCCCAGAATTGTGCGAACTCTCGTTCTATTACATGGACCTCGTAACCGTAAGCCGCTTGCAACGCAACCCTACGGTAAAAACAGAAATCCAAATGCGCAATTTCGAGACAAGCATTCCGGTAGGTTTCTTCACTTATCCTATCAGCCAAGCCGCAGACATTACCGCCTTTAAGGCTACCAACGTACCGGCAGGCGAAGACCAGGAACCAATGATTGAGCAAGCCCGTGAAATCGTACGTCGATTCAACCATATCTACGGCCAAACTTTGGTAGAGCCGGAAATCCTCCTTCCTACCAACGCCGTATGCCTTCGTCTTCCGGGAACCGACGGCAAAGCAAAAATGAGCAAGTCGCTCGGCAACTGCATCTACCTCTCAGACCCAGCTGATGAAGTAGAAAAGAAGGTAAAGAGTATGTATACCGACCCTACACACATCAAGGTAAGCGATCCGGGCAAGCTGGAAGGAAACACCGTATTTACATACCTCGACGCATTCAGCCGTCCTGAGCACTTCGAACGCTACTTGCCGGACTATCCTAATTTGGACGAACTGAAAGCTCACTATACCCGCGGTGGTTTGGGCGACATGAAGGTTAAGAAATTCTTGGCAGCTATCATGCAAGAAGAACTTTCACCAATCCGCGAACGTCGCAAAGAATTCGAAAAAGATATCCCTGCCGTATACGAAATGCTCCGCAAGGGATGCGAAGTTGCTCGCGAAACCGCATCGGCTACCCTCGATGAAGTTCGCCGTGCTATGAAGATTAACTATTTTGACGACGCAGATTTGATAGCTGAACAAATCAAACGCTTTAGCCAAGATTAATAACGCGAAGACGTTTCACCTAAAACGCCTTGACGTTCGAATCAAAACGCGAAGGCGTTTTAAAAAAGTATCGTTCCATCCTTTTAAAGCACAAGAATGGAACGATACTTTTTTCTTATCTTCATACACTTTTTCCCTCCTCAAAAGAAGGCGAAAGCAAGAAAATAAGCACTTTTTTGAAATTTTTCTTTGGAAATATTTGCAAGTTCAAGAAAAAGCCGTACCTTTGCATCGCTTTTGAAACAAGAGACTACGGGCGTTTAGCTCAGCTGGTTCAGAGCATCTGCCTTACAAGCAGAGGGTCGGCGGTTCGAATCCGTCAACGCCCACTAAACATCGCGGAGTGGAGCAGTGGTAGCTCGTTGGGCTCATAACCCAAAGGTCGTTCGTTCGAATCGGGCCTCCGCAACTCAGAGGAGAAGCAATCGCTTCTCCTTTTTTATTACACTTTCATCAGAATTATCCCCCGATTTCTTGTAAGAACCAAAGA